>JANQEC010000377.1 GCA_028278585.1 Cyclobacteriaceae bacterium
TCACCCCGAGTACGACAGAGAAGTGGTCCAGATAAAAACAAAAGTTTGTGGGTTAGGCGAAAACATTCCTTACAACGACCTTTTGGCTGAAAGTACAAACTTACCTTACTCAAAATTTGTCGTGGAAGATGATTTCCTTAAAGTTGAAGCATCATCATTCCTGGTTAATTTGAAGGAGAATATGGTAAAAGAAATGATCGTTGAAGTAGCCAATGTGGCGGATAGCTGGGAATTCAAAATTACCGGAAAAGATATTCATTGATATTTTTGTGGTGCAAGCCGACCTATCGCTCCGATCCCGCACGTGCGGGATCGGAGAGGAAAGTCCGGGCAGCATAGAGAAGCGTACTTCCGAAATGGAAGCATCCTGCACGTGCGGGATCGAGAAAGTGCCACAGAAAATAAACTACTCCGCATATGCGGAGAAAAGGTGAAAAGGTGAGGTAAGAGCTCACCGTTCAGGTAGTGATACCTGAAGCTTGGTAAACCTTGCGTGCTGAAAGACCAAATAGGTCCTGCATTTGAAAGTTTCTCACTTGAGCAGGATTGGGTAGGTCGTTTGATCCCGCATATGCGGGACTAGATAAATGATAGGATAAAACAGAACCCGGCTTACTGGCTTGCTTTTTGTAATTAAATGATTCTAAAAAAGAAAAATGCCGAAAATACTAGTTGTTGATGACGAAAAAAGCATACGTGATGCCTTATGTGATATTCTGTCAGAGGAGAAGTATGATGTTATTTCTGCTGAGGATGGAGAAGATGGATTCGCGAAGCTGTCCTCCGAGAAGATAGACCTGGTACTCTGTGATATAAAAATGCCTAAAATGGATGGCATGGAATTGCTTCAAAAGGTATCAGATGAAGGGTATGATACTCCTTTCATCATGATTTCAGCACATGGAACAATAGACACAGCTGTTGAGGCAACAAAAAAAGGTGCCTATGATTTTATACAGAAACCACCAGATCTGAATCGAATTCTCTTAACAGTTAGAAATGCATTGGATAACTCTCAACTGACAAACGAGACTAAAGTGCTGCGTAAGAAAATCAGCAAGGGAAATGAAATAGTAGGAGAATCAGCGAAAATCAATGAGATCAAAGAAATGATTGAAAAAATTGCTGCTACAGAAGCAAGAGTGCTGATTACAGGTGAAAACGGTACAGGAAAGGAGCTGGTTGCCAAATGGCTTCATGAGAAAAGCGAACGATCAAAATCACCACTAGTAGAGGTTAACTGTGCAGCAATTCCATCCGAATTGATTGAAAGCGAGCTGTTTGGACACGAGAAGGGGTCATTTACATCTGCTCATAAACAACGAATTGGAAAGTTTGAACAAGCGAATGGAGGCACCTTATTTCTTGACGAAATAGGAGATATGAGTCAGTCAGCTCAAGCTAAAGTTTTGCGTGCGTTACAAGACAAGAAAATCACAAGAGTAGGAGGAGATAAGTCAATCGATGTGGATGTACGAGTACTTGCTGCTACCAATAAGGATCTAAAAAAAGAAATTGAAGAAGGAAATTTCAGAGAAGACCTTTACCACAGGTTAAGCGTGATGATCATTCAGGTCCCACCATTAAGGGAAAGAAAAGAAGATGTTTCGCTTCTTGTAAGCCATTTCCTTGAACAAGTGGCAGAAGAATATGGCGCCCAAACAAAGAAAATAGACAATGAAGCATTGAAGCTTCTCGAAGGCTACAAATGGACAGGAAATATAAGGGAACTACGAAATGTTGTAGAAAGACTTGTAATTATGTCTAATGACACAATCAAAGGGGCGGATGTAAAGAAGTATGTAGAAGTTTAAGCGATGGCTTCAGGAGTGGCTTTCTCCTGCTTAGCGTCCTCTTGAGCGTATGTAGGACAAGTTCTTTGAGTACAAGCGCTAAGACCTAAAATTACTACAGCAACGATGGCAAATTTCTTCATGAGTGTTTTTATTTATTTAGCAGACTCTTTTTCAGCCTTATCATTTCAAAAATATAGAATTAATCTCCTATACAACACGATTTTACTTAAAATATTTCACTAATTTCTTTAAAACATCAAATTACATCCACGAATGTCTGAATTATCAAAACGACCAAGGACCTCAAAGTAACTACCGTTCATTTTCCCTAAATCTTTTGTTTCGATAAATGCACATGAATCAATGTTTGCAAGATCGATTATGTTAATTCCGCCCGTTTTTCTCTCTTTCAAGTACGTAAAAGGGTCATTTACATCTCTAACAAGCGCTTTTGCCCATTTTGGAAACTGAAAAAGTCCATTTTTACCATACGCCTGACTCATTAGCTCCGTCATCCCGTATTCTGAGTAGATATCGTTGATTTTAAAAGTTTTTTGGAGGTTTTTATGTAATTCTTCTCTTGTTATTTCCTTTCGCCGGCCTTTCATTCCTCCAGTTTCGATAATTTGGACATTTTTTAATGGGACTTTAAACCTCTCAGATAGCTCCAAAAGAGCGTAGGAAACCCCAAAAAGCAATTTTTTATTGCTAGATGTATCCAGTTGCTTCAGATCTTCTATAGAATCAAGGGAATAATCGGAATTTGGAGCACTTTCGGAAATAAAAGAGTCTACCATAGCTATGAGTGAAGAATCACCCATTTCAAGGTAAGAGGGCAAAAGAGCTAAAATTTGAATGTATTCCAGCGGTCCAAACCAACCTTCAAATATTTTTTTAGTTAGTGAATGATAAAACTTAAGATCTCTAATAAAATGCTGACTCCTTCCGGTTTTAGTTGTGCCACTGCTTTTGAAGATCTTTTCTTCTTCCCAATTCCCAGATTTTATTGCATGATTTTTGAAGAACTCAACTGGTAGAAATGGAATCTGTTTTATTGATCTAACATCGGTAGGGTTTTTTCCAAGATGATTGCAATAGGAATGATAAACAGGACATTCAGTATATTGATAATTGAAAACCTCAAGACAATATGACTCAAAGTTTTTCTCGTTGATCGTAAAAATGGCTTCCTTGAAACTTTCAGCAAATGCCATAGGTTAAATCTCGTAAGCGTTTTTCGGTTGTACTTTGTTCCATTATATAATGAGAGCTGCTAAATTATTATTCTCAATTTTTATACTCGCATTTCTTAGTTCATGTTTTGAACCTGATGAGTTTCCTGATACTCCTCGTATTGAGTTTGAATCAGTGAAATATATAGAGACATCCGGAATTGATTCGCTGATACTCAGTTTTAGCTTTGAGGACGGGGATGGAAATATTGGAATGAACGATAACATCAATGATCTTTTAGCTCCCTATCATATTTTCAGTTTTATTGTGGATTCCAATGGTGATGTTTTAACAATAAGTCGTCAACCGATAACCACTCCACTTTATGAATTGCCTGTTTTCGTACAACTTTCTGAGACAGGAGAAACGGAATTTTTTATTGCAGGGAGCCGTGAACTATTTTCCGATACTGATAACAGACCTCCCTATAATTGCGAGAGCTATGAAATATTTGGATCCGATACTGTTTATGTGTTGCGAAATGAATTCTATCACAACTTTCACATTCAATTCATGAAAAAAAGTAATGGAAGTTACTCAGAGATTGATTTTGCGGAAATCTTTCAAAGCGATGATTGCGAACTTGGAAATTTCAATGGCCGGATTCCGCTGTATGATCCTCAGGGCCGCGAAGGCGTGATTACCTATTCGATGCTTTCTCAGCTGTTTCGACTCTCTTTTTTAGATGATACAATTCAACTAAGATTCTGGATTTATGACCGGAGTCTGAATAAGAGTAATATTGCAGAATCTCCTGATTTTATTTTAAGAGACATTACCAGGAATTAGGAGTAGGTGTAGTTAAAATGACATACCGATACCTAACTAATGTAATACGGAAATCGTTGTGATTTCGAGCCTTTCGAATCACTCTTGGTTTGGTAAGGGGTTCTTGTTCTATTTTTGTCTCAGATATATGATGCGAGCAGCTAAGTTATTATTTTCAATTTTTATACTCATCCTTGTTAGTTCTTGTTTTGAGCAAGATGAGTTTCCTGATACTCCTCGCATTGAGTTTGAGTCAATAGATTACATAGAAACTGCTGGACTTGATTCATTGATACTTAGTTTTAGTTTTGAAGATGGAGACGGTGACTTAGGACTGAACGATGATGTAAATGATCTTTTGGCTCCTTATCAGATCTACAGCGTAATTGTGGATAACAATGACAGTGTGGTTTTTATCAATACCAATACTGTTGAGTTACCATTGTATCGCGCACCTGTTTTTATTGCTACTCTGGACAATGGGCAAATTGTTCGAATTGTTTTTACTGAAGAAAAAGTACTTTTTTCTGAAACTGACAACCGACCAGCCTATGATTGTGAGAATTACGAACTTGTCGATTCAGATACTGCCTATGTTGCCAGAAATGACTTTTACCACAACTTCCATGTCCAGTTTATGCAAAAAAGGAATGGAAACTACACCGAAATAGATTTTGCAGAAATTTTCCAAAGCGACGATTGTGAACTTGGAAATTTTAACGGAAGGATTCCTTTTTATGATCCCAATGGAAAAGAAGGAGTCATTACATATTCCATGCTGTCTCAACTATTCAGGCTTTCCTTTCAGGACGATACTATCCAGTTGAGGTTTTGGGTCTATGATAGAAACCTCAATATGAGTAATGTAGCTGAAACACCTGATTTTGTTCTGAGAGACCTCCTTTGATCAATATAGGTCATTGTATGTTTCCGGATCAACCTCTGTCATCACGGCATAGACCTGCTCAACAATATCCTCAACATTTGGTTTCGAGAAATAGTCTCCGTCACTACCGTAAGCTGGCCTATGATCCTGTCCGGTAACTGTTTTGGGTTGTGAATCCAGGTGATAATAACCACCGTCTCTTTCTAAGACCTGCTGTAGAATGAAAGCTGATGCTCCACCTTCCACGTCTTCATCAACAACCACTAACCTGTTGGTTTTCTTAAGAGATTCAACAATTATACCATTTCGATCAAATGGAATCAGGGTTTGGGCATCGATCACCTCAATTTCAATACCTTCCTCAGCCAATTGATTTGCTGCTTCTGAAACAATTCGACAAGAGGAACCATATGTAACTACGGTAACATCCGTTCCTTCTTTCAGGATTTCCGGTACGCCCAAAGCAAGTTTGAAATCGGCAAGGTTTTCCGGGATTCGTTCTTTAAGTCGATATCCATTTAGCGATTCAATCATCAAGGCGGGATCATCTGATTGAATGATTGTATTATAAAAGCCCGCGGCCTGGGTCATATTTCTTGGAGTGAGGATCATTATACCTCTCAGTGAATGAAGAATCATTCCCATGGGAGATCCTGAGTGCCAAACCCCCTCCAGTCTGTGACCTCTTGTTCTTATTATCAGTGGTGCTTTTTGCCCTCCAAAAGTTCGATATTGAAGTGTAGCAAGGTCATCCGAAATAGTTTGAATGGCATAAAGTAAGTAATCAAGATACTGGATCTCTACAATTGGTCGTAGCCCCCTGATTGCGGAACCAACCCCCTGACCGATAATGGTGGCTTCACGGATGCCTGTGTCCGTTACTCTTAAATCACCATACTTATCTTGCAAGCCAGCAAACCCTTGATTAACATCTCCGATTTTTCCTACATCTTCACCTATTGCAAAGACTTTGGGATCTTTTTGCAGAATGTTATCAAAGCAGGCATTTAGAACTTCTCTTCCATCAACTAGCTTGGATTCGTCGGTATACGTAGGCTTAATGGTTTCAACCTTAAGTGAAGAATCCGTAGATTCACTGTAAAGTATGGAACTGTATTGTTTTCTAAACCTCTCTTTTTGATGAATGATCCATTGCTGGAGGTTTTTCCACTCCTGGGTCCGATCATTCCTTGATATTCTCAAAGCCATTCTGCACGTCCTCATCACGTCAGATTTTTCAGGATTGAGCGCTTTTCTAAGCTCATTCGAAATTACCTCCAGGCGAGACTTGTTTGGAGATGCATTCGCAACCTTGCCAATCAGGTCAAGTGCTTCTTGCTGATCTTTCTTTATTTCCTCAATAAATAGCTTCCACGCAGCTTCTTTCGATTTCTTGGCATCACCTTTTGCTTCTTTTTCCATCTCATCTAGCTCTGAAGGTGTTGCAATCTTCTCCGCCTCAATCCACTCTCTCATCTTGCGAATGCAGTCGTGTTCCTTTTCCCATTCCAGTCGCTCTTTTGATTTATACCTTTCATGAGATCCTGATGTTGAATGACCCTGGGGTTGCGTAATTTCAGTCACATGAATGAGGCATGGAGTATGGCTTTTTCGTGTTATCGAAATGGCTTTTTTATAGGTTTCTAATAGCTCAGGGTAGTTCCATCCTTTGACAGTGAAGATTTCGAATCCTGGTTTTTCTTTCGTTCGTTGAAAACCAGCTAAAGCCTCTGAAATACTCTCTTTGACGGTGTGAAATTTTTGTGGTACAGAAATGCCATAGTCATCATCCCACACAGACATTATCATCGGGACTTGTAGAACACCAGCAGCATTCATTGTTTCCCAAAACGGACCCTCCGAAGTAGACGCATTGCCTATTGTTCCAAAAGCTATTTCATCTCCGTTTATAGAAAAATCTTCAAGCTCTTTGAGCTCTTCATTTTCCCGATACAACTTGGAAGCATACGCAAGGCCTAAGAGTCTTGGCATTTGACCTGCAGTTGGTGAAATATCCGAACTGGAATTTTTCTTATCAGTCTGAGTTAGCCATTCACCTTTTTCATTCAGGTATCTTGTTCCGAAGTGGCCATTCATCATTCTACCAGCCGAGGCAGGTTCTGCTTCGACATCAGTGTGTGCATAAAGTTGTGCGAAGAACTGCTGAGTAGTCAGTTGTCCGATAGCCATCATGAATGTTTGGTCACGATAATAGCCAGACCTCCAATCTCCGTTTCTAAAATATTTGGCCATCGCTATTTGAGGTACTTCTTTGCCATCGCCAAATATTCCGAATTTGGCTTTACCCATGAACACCTCTTTTCTTCCCATCAAACTTGCTTCCCGACTCTCGACTGCTAGTCGATAATCGCCCAGAATTTCTTCTTTGGAAATAGGAAGACTGACTTTACTCTTGACTTTTCCCATACGCTAAAATTTGAGACATCAAACGAGGAGAATGTTTCCAAATATACACAAATGAAAGCACTTTTTAAAGTGTGAGCTCGATATATAAGTGCAGTTGATACTAAATTATTCTTATGATTAAGAATAAAATATTAATAATTTATATTATTCAGAATAATATTTTGATATTATGGTAAAACGAATATTTCAAATTTTGTATTCAAAATACATACTTTTTCTCTGGTTTACACCACTTATATTTGCCATCCCTAACAGAATTTATCATGATAATTGGTGTTCCAAAAGAGATAAAAAACAACGAAAATCGAGTTGCATTAACTCCATCGGGGGTGGTTGAATTAGCAAAACGTGGACATGAAGTTTATGTGCAATCAACTGCTGGTGTTGGTAGTGGTTTTGAAGATGATGCATACGTACAGGCAGGCGCTCAGATCTTGCCTACCATCGAGGCTACCTACGAGAAGGCAGAAATGATCATGAAGGTAAAGGAGCCAATAGAGCCTGAATACAAACTATGTAAAAAGGATCAATTGCTTTTCACTTATTTTCATTTTGCTTCTTATGAACCACTTACAAAGGCGATGATTGAAAGTGGAGCTGTTTGTCTTGCTTATGAGACGGTTGAGAAAGAGGATCGTTCGTTACCACTATTGGTGCCAATGTCTGAAGTGGCAGGAAGAATGGCCATACAGGAAGGTGCCAAATATTTAGAAAAACCATTAAAAGGTAGAGGAATTCTTCTTGGAGGGGTTCCGGGTGTCAGACCCGCCAAAGTGATGATATTGGGAGGGGGAGTTGTAGGTACAAATGCAGCAAAAATGGCTGCTGGCATGGGCGCAGATGTGACTATTTTGGATTTAAATCTTCCCCGATTGAGATACCTTGATGATGTGATGCCTGCCAATGTCAATACGTATATGAGTAGTGAATACCATATTAGAGAATTGATTGGTTCACACGATTTGATTGTTGGAGCGGTCTTGATACCTGGGGCAAAGGCTCCGAGCCTGATTACGCGTGATATGTTGAAAGAAATGAGGCCAGGCACAGTTCTGGTTGATGTTGCAGTAGATCAAGGTGGGTGTATAGAAACATGCAAACCCACTACACATGAAGATCCAATATTTATTATTGATGATGTAGTCCACTACTGTGTAGCTAACATGCCAGGAGCCGTACCATACACTTCAACATTGGCATTGACCAATGCTACACTTCCTTATGCGATAGAACTGGCAAATAAAGGTTGGAAAAAAGCCTGCCAGGATAGTATGGAATTAAGATTAGGACTCAATGTGATAAATGGAGATGTTGTTTACAAAGGAGTTTCTGATGCCTTTAACTTGCCATACACAGATGTCACGAAATTCCTATAAAAATTAACAGAAAAGATTTGAAGCCCGGTTTACCGGGCTTTTTTGTTTCTATTCAGTTGACAAAAGGAGGGTTTTTGCATTAATCTGTGACAACCAACTAATCAATGAAAAAGACATCCAATAGAAAGGTGGCTCAACTAATCTTTAAGCTGTTTCTCCTGGCAACCATTTTATGGTCGTTCAGTATTCCTGTTGCGTGAGACAACTATGCTACACATCTGAATCACAACTTAAGCACTAATTTTTAATTTGTTGGGCTAATAATTTGCTCTGCAATTAGGAATGTAATATATTTACTTTGCAATTAGGAAATATATATGAAACGTACCAACCTTGGAGAGTTTGAAGAGTTTGTATTGCTTGTGATAGGAGCACTAGGAGATCAAGAAGCTTATGGAGTTTCTATAAAAAATGAAATACGGAACCGAACGGGACGTAATCCAAGTGTGGGAGCTTTGCATTCAGCGCTGTATAGGCTAGAGGACAAGAAAATGGTCACTTCGAAAATAGGGGGAGCCACCGCCGAACGTGGGGGACGAAGGAAAAAGTATTATTCACTTACTGATGCAGGTAAGCAAGCACTTGTTGTTGCTAATGAACTTCGGTCAGAACTTTTTAACATGATTCCAGGATTGGCAATTAAAGGAGGCAAATGAAAAAACAAGCACCACCAAATTGGATTGACTGGTTACTGGACAGAATGCTGAGTGGTGAACAGGCAGAGATTATCAAAGGAGACCTTGAGGAGTTATACAATTACCAGTTAAAGAAGAGGGGTGTTCGTTCCGCTAACTGGATTTATCTTTTTGATGTATTGAGTTTGCTCCGCGTCAGGATTTTTGGAAGAAATAAAAGCAAAACACTTAATAAAATGGACTTACTGATTTACAACTGGAAAATTACCAAGCGTGTACTGGTACGAGATAAGTTTACCTCACTGATTAACATTTTGGGACTGGCTATTGGGTTTGCCTCTGTACTATTGGCCTGGCTGTATATTGATAACGAAAGTCAATACGATAAATTCATTGAGGATCCGACAAGTACTGTACGGATCTGCTCCCATTGGTCACAAATTGGTAAGTATGCAAAAACTCCCTTTCCTGTTGGCCCGGCATTGATGGATGAACATGCCTATGTCAACGATTTTTTTAGGGTTGTCAAAATAACCACGAACGATGGGTCAGGTATTCCAGTTCGGATTGGTGAAAACAAATTCATGGAAGGGAAGATGTTGTCGGTGGACAGATCGTTCTTGGATATCTACAACCTTAAATTTCTGAAAGGAAATCAAGATGAAGCTCTGAAAGATCCATTGAGCTTATTGCTTTCAGAGCGTGCTGCCAAGAAATATTTTGGATCTGAAAACCCTGTAGGCAGAATAATGAATGTGGAGGGGAAATATGATATGATTGTCACAGGCGTGGTAGAGGATATCCATCACAAGAGCCACCTTGAATTTGATGTATTATCGCCCATGGCCTTTATGATAGATGTGAGATGGAAACAGTGGGATGGTTTTGATAATGATTGGTCAAGTGCTTTGGTATGGACGTATGCTCAGTTAAAAAATAAGGACGCAGTGGCGCAACTTGAAAATGAAATTTCCTCTTTTGTTGATAGTAGATATCCGGAAGGGTTTGTAGATGAAGAAGACAATTTCTACCATTTCGTCCAGCGTGTTGAAGATATACATCTTCAATCCAATATTGGGAGAGAGTTTAAAGCCAATGGGAATGGCACTATGCTTGTGGTTTTTGGAACCGTTTCAATACTCATCCTTTTAATTGCAGGAATTAACTTCATCAACCTTACCACAGCTCGTTCAACAATCCGTGCAAAAGAAATTGGAGTCAAAAAAGTTGTAGGAGCAGGTAAATCTCAGTTGATAAAGCAATTCTATTTTGAAGTCTTTATTCAGAATTTACTGGCCGTATTTGTGGCCTTTCTGATCTTATTTCTGATCTGGAAGCCTTTTGGTCAACTGATGAATGTTTACATTCCGCTGGATCAATCCAGGCTGGTAGGCATTGGGCTTATTAGCGCTTTTTTTTGTGTTCTGAATACTATTATATCCGGTACTTACCCGGCTGTTTTTCTTACCTCATTTAAACCCTCAACAATCCTTAAGGGAAAATTGTTGTCAATGGGAAGGGGTTTGAGTTTTCGAAGAATATTGGTCACGGCTCAATTTATAGCAGCTATTGCATTCATAGCCAGTGCACTTATAATCTCAGATCAATTAGATTTTATCAGAAACAAGGATATTGGCGTTAATACCACGCAATTGGTTGAGATAAACAGGCCTCCTCAAAGTATTGCAAATGATGTAATCATTAAGGCCTTTAAAGAAAACCCAAACGTGATTTCAGCAACAGCGACTGCTGGTAGCTTGCCTGGTAAAACAAGTCCCACATGGTCCTATCATCCTCAGGGATTTCCAAAGGAAAGGCAATCATTCAATACTATTTGGACGTATGAAGAATTTGCATCGGTGTTTCAGGCTGAGCTGATTGCCGGTGAGGATTTTGATCGGAAATACAGGGGTGACTCTATCAATGCGATGATATTGAATGAAACGTTGGTAAGATCCTTGGGGTGGACTCCTGAGGAAGCAATAGGTAGAAGCTTTGATGAATTTGAATGGAGAAAACAAGAAACCAACCCTGGACGAGTGGTTGGAGTAGTCAGGGACTTTAATTTCCGATCGCTTCATCATGAGATAGATCCGGTTGTGATCCTATATACAGATAATGATTTTGGAAATATTATTTTGCGTCTGTCTGGGAATGATCTTTTAAATACTGTTAAAGAGCTCGAAAAGACCTGGGATCAGTTAGTCATTGATATTCCTTTCACTAGCAGGTTTATGAATGAAGAGATTGAAAGGCAATACCAAAAGGAAACGAAGTTGAGTACAAGTATGGGATATTTTACTATGCTATCTCTATTCATTACAATTCTGGGGTTGATTGGACTGGTGTCTTTTATGCTAACCCAAAAAACCAAAGAGATTAGTATCCGGAAAGTTTTAGGAGCACGAATTCATCAAATTGTTCTTCTGGTATCAGCTGATTTTATAAAAATCATTGCTATTGCATTCATAATCGCAACTACGCTGAGCTATTACCTGATGAGTCAGTGGCTTGCTGATTTTTCTTTTAGAATTTCATTAGGAATCTTTCCTTTTGTTGTTGCCGGAGTATTGGCATTTTTGATACTGGCATTGCTATTGGGTTTTAAATCAGTGGAACTCTCAAGGATTAACCCAGCCACTACACTTAAAGACGAATAATACAAAAAGCCCCGTCTATTGACGGGGCTTAGTTACATACAAGTGATTAGGGATTCTCTTTATTCATATCTTAAACTCTGGATAGGATTAGCCCTTGCGGCTTGAAAGGATCGATATCCAACTGTGATCAAAGCGATTACCAAGGTGATAGAAAATCCTAGTATGAAATAGGAGACACTTAGTGGAATTCGAAAGGCAAATTCCTGAATCCAAATATCCATGAGAAAATACGCAGCTGGCGCAGCAAAAATGAAAGAGGCCAGCATCAATTTGATATATTCTTTGGTGAAAATGCTCAGAATACTAACCGTTGTAGCTCCGAATACTTTGCGGATTCCTATTGTTTTGGCATTTCGATTTGCCATAAATGAAATTAAACCGTATAGGCCCATTACGCTGAGTAGAATCGCCAAAAGAGACACAAACCGAATGACATTGTGAAGAAGATCTTCGATTAAATAACGCTCATTTATTTCACTAGTTAGTATTTCAAATTCAAAAAGATCATTAGGATAGAACTCTCTAAATGTATCTTCAATGTCACCGATGTATTCGCTAATGTTGTCATTAGGTAGTCTCAGTGCGATCTCATTCATCATATCAGGTCTGTACATAAGCATAGATGGGCGAATTTTGTTATGAACTGACGATACATTAAAATCTTCTACCACACCAACAATGTGATAATAATGTCCACCACTTCCTGTTGTTAATGTCCTACCGACAGCTTCTGCAGGTTCTTTCCAGCCTATTGTTGTAAGTAAATGTTTCGAGACGAGCACATTAAAAGTAGAATCGTTAATTACCTTCTCCCTTATATTGACTCCTGATACCAAAGGTATTTTATAAAAATCAATGTACTCTTCGTCTACAAACTTCATATTGGCATGGTTACCATCTATGTACTCTTCTCCTGGGATCCTGTAGGAATTATTCCAGTTGGATCCGGCCAATGGAGAAGTGAATGCAAGGGAAGCCTCATTAACATAGCTCTTGCTTCTTAGCTTATCGAGTAATCCATTTGGATCAACTTCTGTTTCGTCAGGAGTATTGATGTTTACTACATTGGTATGGTCAAAACCGAGATCTTTGTTCTTCATGAAATTGACCTGGGCAGCTATTATAAGTGTGCCAATTAGCATGATTGTAGTGAAGGCAAATTGGGCAATAACCAAGGATCTGCGTAGATTGAAGTTGCCACTTCCACGCTTTATAGTGACTTTGTTTTTTAATGCTTCAACTGGCTTGTATCCAGATAAGATGAGGGATGGGTAGAAACCAGCAAGTACCGTCACACCAACGGCCAAAATCAATGCAAAAATCATCACCTTGTCGGTATACACAAGATTGTATCCTATTGAGGTCAACATCTGATTGAATCTTTCCAAAAGAAACTGTCCAAGGCTAATGGCAATTGCCATTGAAATAAGCACAATGACAAAAGTCTCGGTTAAAAACTGGGAAACCAGTTGTTTCTTGGAGCTTCCAAGTGTCTTTCTTATTCCAACTTCCTTAGACCTTCGAATGGCCTGAGCGGTACTAATGTTAATAAAGTTCAGGCAAGCGGTACCAAGAATTAGCCCCCCGAGAAAAATAAAAGCCCAGATCATTAAGCTAGGCGTTACATAGTTGTAGCCGTCCCCATAGCGTTCATCGTTGTGGATATCCAATAGTGGCTGTAAGGCTATTTCAGTTTTGGCTTGTTCCTCTTCATCATCGGGGTCTGCAAAACTGTCTATAACATCATCGATTTTGGTATTGAGTTCAGTGATATCAGCCCCTGGCTTTGTCAACACATAAACTGAATATGCCCACGTCATACCCCAATTGTCCCAGATAGTGGGCTCTGTTTGACGAAGTGTCTCTATAGAAATAAGGCTAGAGTAAGGGAGGTTCGTATCATCTGGTGAGTTTTCCACTATCCCTGCAACTTCAAGGTTAGTCTCACCATTTAACTTCAATATTTTTCCAATTGGATCAGTACCTTCGAAATACTTAGTGGCTAACGCTTGAGAGAGATAGATCTTATTAGGTTCATTGATTGCGTCTATATCTCCAGAAAGTAGCTTAAAATCCAGCACATCAAAAAAATCGCGATTGGTCATTAAAACCCCACTTTCGCGAAATACCTGGAAGTCACCATTCGCATCAGTAAAAGAAAGTTTTTCATTCTGAGGGCCATGAAATTCCACCACTTTCTCAAGGTCAGGAACATTTTCCCTTATGGCTTTTCCTGTAGGATAATTGATAATTCCGTTATAGCTGGTTCGGTTATCCCCGTAGTAGATATTCGTGAGCCGATAAATTCGATCTTTCTTTTCGTGCCAATTATCAAATGAATATTCAAAATTGATGATTGTGAAAACGACCAGACAACAAGCAAGACCCAGCCCAAGTCCGGCAATGTTTAAGAGCGTATGAGAAAGATTCTTCCTGAAATTACGTACAGCAGTGACGAAAAAATTTCTAAACATAGTACTCTTATTCGTATCTCAATGATTCAACAGGATTAGCTTTTACGGTGCTTAATATCTTCGAAATTATACTAAAAAGTGCCAGTGCCAGTACAAAAATAATTGGGACAACAAAGAACCACCATCCAAGATCTATCCGGAAGGTGTAGTCTTCCAGCCATTTCCCCATAAGCCACCAGGCAAAAGGGAGACTAACGATACAGGCAGTGCCAACAAGTA
>JANQEC010000390.1 GCA_028278585.1 Cyclobacteriaceae bacterium
CTGATTTTGATGGTGATGGATTTGATGACTTACTCATTATGACTGAAGGGGATGATGTAATCTTCCCTGGAAGCCCTGGAGGACTTTTAACAAGTTATAGCACAGCGATTATCCAAAATGATTACGGATTAAATTATGCAGTGGCTGGAGATGTGAACAACGATGGATTTGCGGATATTATTTCAGTAAGAGATACTCCCTCGGGTTTAGAAAAAATCATAGACGTTTACTTATTCGATGATGGCTCAGATTCATTCAACTTGCATCAATCGATCGGAGGTAAACAACTAAGGGCTTTACAATTGGGTGATATTGACGGGGATGGATCCTTGGATATCATAACCTCTTCTTATGTAGATGATGAAGAGGATTCTGGCATTGATATTCATACAAACGACGGCTCGGCTACTTTCTCACTCGTTCAGACCATACCAGAGGTTGATCCCGATCGATTGAGACTAATGGATGTTGACGGAGACGATGATTTAGATATCGTGATGCGAAAAACGAATCGTGAAGCAGAAGATGATAATGTGTTGTTTGCTTTTAGAAACACGAACGTTGCTCCAACCGCAATAAATCTATCGTCCACCACATTAGACGAACATTTGCCACTGGATACCGAGGTTGCTACAATCACTATAGATGATCTTAATGAAAATGACGAGCACGTAATTTCACTGGTGACCGGAGATGGTTCGAATGATTTGCACAACAGCTTCTTTTCTTTAAATAACAATAGCCTGCGAGTAAGCAAAGATGTCCGGTATGAAGATACTCCACAGCTGTTCATCTATTTGTCTGTGTATGATGGCCATCAGACGTTCGAACAAGCTTTTGTGTTAGATGTCGACGATGTGAATGTTGCACCAACCAACATCAATTTGTCTTCGAACTCTTTTGATGAAGGAACAGCTCCCGGGTCAATGATTGCTACTATTTCAGTGGACGACCCTAACATAGGAGATACCCATACGGTCAAGTTGGTGGATGGAGATGGTACCAACGATGCGGATAATGGATTATTTGTGATTGATGGCAATGAATTAATTATTACTTCCGAGTCAAACTTTGAGACAAAACCTTCCTACAACATTTACCTGGAAGCCGCAGATATTGATAATGCAATCGCTCAGGCATTCGTCTTGAACGTCAACGATATAAATCAGGCACCAACCTCCATCGCGTTGTCCAATACAACCCTTGATGAGAGCACGGCACCAGGTACAGTCATAGGTACATTATCAGTGACAGATCCAAATGACGGTGATACTCATGATCTGTCATTAGCAGCAGGTGATGGATCAAATGATGCCAATAACAATCTGTTTGTGGTAAATGGAAGTGATTTGATCCTTATTGGAGATGTTGAGTTCAACAATACGCCAACACTTAATATCCTCATTTCCGCGGATGATGGGGACGAATCCTTTGAGCAGGCGTTTGTGTTAACAGTTAATGAGGTTCTTGGCCTGGAGGATGAAATTGAAAATGCGATAGGCATTTATCCGAATCCTGGAAATGACAGGCTCGAAATAAATATGGAGAACACCTTGAGAGGAACAATGAGCATCAACATTACTGACCTTTCAGGTAAGATCATCCATAACTACAAGAGTGAAAAAATCACAGATAAATGGATTGATAGACTTGATATGACCAGTGCAATGCCCGGCATTTATCTTGTTGAAATTTCAATAGAAGATCAGCACTTTGTTCAACGCTGGATCAAGAGCAAGTAGATCGTCTGCTATTTTTGATCTTTGCCAAAGAAATCTTCCAATCGCTTTTCTGCTGCACTTCCTGAAATATAGGTTGGCGATAAGGACAACTGCCCTGGAAGATTTTCCACATGTAATGTTTGCGTAGGGAATGCAAAGTTTATTCCCAACTCTTTAGCCAGGTGAGCTATTTCAAGAAGAATTTCATGACGAGCTTTTAGTTCTTCTCCCCAGGAAGGCACCTCAAAAAAGATGTAAAACATAATATTCAGCGAGGAAGCAGCCATGTCATTGAAATAAACGTGATAGTTGTCTTTTCTTGTATTGGGATGATTGTCTACGATTTTTCGGAGCCCTTTTATAAAAACCTCTATCAATTCTGGTGGTGTATCATAATTGATAGCAATCTGTGTGTAAAACCTACGGTACTTTCTTAATCCGTGATTATCAATGGTGCTATCAGCCAACTTCGCATTGGGCACGTAAACGAGTGAATTTCGAAAAGTCCTGATCCTTGAAGACCGGAAACCCACCTCTTCCACGGTTCCGTCAATATCGCCGGCAGTGACCCAATCACCCACCTGAAATGGTTTATCAATAAAGATCATGATCGACCCAAAAAAGTTCTTAATGGTATCCTGGGCGGCCAGGGCAAATGCCAGACCTCCAATTGACAAACCGGTCAACAAAGGAAGTATCGGCACCTCCAGGTTGTCAAGGATAAAAAGTGTACCGATGATCACTACGAAGGTCTTGAGCGCTTTCCTTAGCAATGGTACCAGCTGATCATCAAGTGTACTGTCTGTTTTCCGAGCTACTCTATTCAAGTAAACCGCTGCTACATTCACCATTCGGTAAAGAATGATGGTACCGAAGAGAGGTAGCATCACCCGGAGTGCTGTAATGATGTATTGGGCATACTCAGCAGGTAGTTGTAGTGCAGGAGTAAAAAGAATGAGGAGCAGAACGATGAAGAATACACTTGCTGGTTTTGCCAACAGCCACAAATATTTCTCGGAAGTCTCGCCCTTGTATCCGGATGTATACAACAATTTCCGGATGACCCGTTCGGTTATGAAAGAAAATAACTTGTAGACAAGCGTACTAATAAATGCCAATATCAAAATGGCGATGTACTGATACATGTACAGACCAAATACCTTTTGTGTGCCAAGTTTTGGAAGCAGGTTCATCAAATTTCCCGTTCCAAAGCGGAAGGTCTCCTTGTACAGCACATTGATAGCATCAATGCTTGAATCCGAATAATACCAATTCCCATCTTCATTTTTCAGTAGAAATATTCTCGGAAATTGTGGGAGCAAAACGAACTTGTGTCTTCTGCCTGTGGAATCAAAGTAGTTCGTGGACTTTGGTATCTCATCCATATAGATGTACAAGCCTTTGCCATCCAACGCTCTTTTGAGTTTTATCGCAGAAGTCTTGGCTTCTTGCAAGGTCCTTTCATTAGGATTAAACGCTTGCGCAGAGAGCGAATCATTGTATGTTTCGGGTTGAAGGTTCTCAAGATGAGTGCGGACGGTACTGTGAGGTGAAGAAAGATCTGCATATCCCTTTTGACCAAAGGAACTTAGCGAGAGAAATACCAAAACAACAAAAAGAAAACGCATCAGTTAAAATTCTTGCGCAAAGGTAAAATGTGTCCGGCTTACCTTTGCAGCTTTGTAAAATATTTAAATATGTCAAACCCACTATTATCTGCATTCGAAACCCCATTCCAACTCCCACCATTTTCAGAAATTAAGGAAGAACACTATGTTGAAGCCATTGATCAGGCACTTGAGGAGGCAAAACAAGAAATAAGGAATATCATCAAAAGTGAAGACGAGCCAACGTTTGAGAATGTCGTAGAGGAGCTTGAAAAGTCAGGAGAAAAACTGTCCCGAAATTCATCGGTCCTTTTTAACCTGAACTCAGCAGAAACCAACGATGAAATACAAAAGATTACCCAGGATGTTTCCCCGAAATTGGCTGCCTTCGAAAGTGAGATAAAACAGGATCCTGATCTATTTAGAAAAGTAAGAACCATCTATGATCAGAAAGAAGAACTTGGACTAAAGCCTGAACAAGAGAAGTTACTTCATGATACCTACCTGGATTTTGTTAGAAGAGGAGTAGAGCTTGAGGGTGCAGACAAAGAAAGGTTTAGAGAGATCAGCATTGAGTTATCAAAACTATCACTGAAATTTTCAGAGAATGTGTTGGCCGAAACAAACTCATTTGAATTGATAGTGGCGGATGAGGCAGACCTTGCAGGACTACCCGACGATGTTGTTAGTCGTGCAGCACAATTGGCGCAGCAAAAAAATCACGCCGGAAAATGGATCTTCACTTTGCAGGCGCCAAGCTACATCCCGTTTATGGAATATGCAGATCATAGAGGTTTAAGGGAGCAGATGTTCATGGCATATATGTCTAAATGCCTGAAGGGAGATGATCACGACAATCAATCCATAATAAAAGAAGTAATTGCCTTAAAGGCTGAGCTTGCCCAGCTTCTTGGATATCCGACATTTGCTCATTACATCCTGGAGCAGCGGATGGCTGAAGATCCAAAAAAAGTCAAACGCTTTCTCGATGATCTTTTGAATAAAAGCTTTCCAAAAGCTAAGGAAGAAGTTAAGGAGATCAAGGAATACATGAAATCAAGAGGAATTGATCATGAACTTCAGCGATGGGACTGGGCCTACTATTCAGAAAAACTGAGGAAGGAAAAATACGAATTGAATGATGAATTGGTAAAACCATACTTCAAGCTCGAAAATGTGATCGATGGGGTTTTTAAAACTGCTGAAAAACTATTTGAGATCCGTTTTGTAGAAAATTCCTCCCTACCAAGGTATCATGAGGATGTCCGCACATATGAAGTGATTAATAGCGATGGGGAAGGTGTTGCCGTTTTTCTTGCAGATTTTTTCCCAAGAACAGGTAAACGAGGCGGGGCCTGGATGACTTCATTTCGTGGAGAGAAAAAGATAAATGGTGAGCGGGTGTTACCTCAAGTGAGTATTGTCTGTAATTTCACTCCATCTTCTGAAGATGCTCCTTCGCTACTCAAATTTGATGAGGTTAAAACCTTGTTTCACGAATTTGGTCATGCCCTTCATGGAATGTTAGCAGATACCACATACGAGAGCCTTGCCGGAACCAATGTGTATTGGGATTTTGTAGAGCTTCCATCACAGATCATGGAAAATTGGTGTTACGAAAAAGAATGCCTGGATCTATTTGCCACCCACTTCGAAACAGGCGAGTTAATTCCTGCCGAATTAGTGAATCGGATCATAAAATCATCGACCTATCATGAAGCATATGCGACACTTCGTCAAATCAGTTTTGGACTTCTGGATATGGCCTGGCATAGTTTATCACCTGAAGAAGTAAAAAGCATTACCGACGTTTCTGAATTTGAAAAAAAGGCGTTTGCACCAACAGAACTTTTTCCGGAAGTGCCAGGCACAAACATGAGTGTTCAGTTCAGCCACATTTTTGCCGGTGGTTATGCTGCCGGATACTATAGTTATAAATGGGCAGAGGTCTTGGATGCAGATGCATTTTCTGTATTCAAAGAAAATGGTGTTTTTGATAAGGAAACAGCCAGTTCATTCAAGGAACATGTATTAAGTAAAGGAGGTACTGAACATCCGATGGATTTATACAAAAAATTCAGAGGAAAAGAACCATCTGTAGATGCGCTTCTCAAAAGAGCTGGATTGGTCGAATGAACATTGGCATTCAAAATCGATTAAAGGTTTTAAGATTCACACCTCCTGGCGCGTATCTTGGGGATAAGGCGGGAAAAGAGATCCTGCTACCCACAAAATATATTCCTGCTAAGCTCAAAGTTGATGATGAAGTGGAGGTCTTTGTATATCGTGACAGTGAAGATCGAATTATTGCCACTACATTGAGGCCACATGCCGAGATCAATCAATTTGGATATCTGCGGGTCAAGGATGTGAACCAGTTTGGGGCTTTTTTAGATTGGGGCATTGAGAAGGACCTGATGGTTCCATTCAGAGAACAAATTGGGAAAATGCAGAAAGGATCCTCCTACCTAGTGTATGTATACCTTGATCCCAAAACCCAACGATTGGTCGCAACTCAAAAAATCCAATCACGATTTGAAAATTCTTCTATTAACCTGGAAGTCGGCGAGGAGGTGAATCTCTTAATTGGTGAGGAAACCGAGCTTGGAATGAATGTGGTTGTAAACAACAGGTATAAGGGACTTGTCTATTCGAATGAAATTTTCACTGATCTCATGATGGGTGATCGTACCAGGGGCTTTGTGAAAAACATCCGATCAGATAACAAGATTGATGTCAGCCTTCAGAAGGTTGGACTTGACAACCTGGAAGAAGGTGCAGCAGTTATACTGAAGGTATTAGAAGTCAACGATGGATTTTTGGCTCTGACGGATAAGAGTTCACCAGATGATATCCAATTTCATTTACAGATGAGCAAGAAGACATTCAAAAGATCACTTGGTATTCTTTACAAGAAAAGGCTAGTTGAGCTGACGACCAAGGGAATTAAGAAACTATAAAGACTGATATTCTAACTGTTCCTCCAATGACTTTCCGGATTCTGCAAGGTCCTTTTTGATGTCATGGATCAATGTTTGCAACGACGCATGAACTTTTTTTAATGATTCCTTCTTCTCAGGTTGGCTCGCAAATACCTTTTCCATCCTGGAAGGTGATCTCAGGGATTTATATAACTCATCGTCTTCAATGAGGTTATTTAGATGACTTTCAACTAAAGGCAAGAGACTAAGCAAATGTTCAGGTTCAACTTTTAGATCACCTTCCGGCATCGCATACAGCATGGAATTTATTTCAGAATCTCTTAAATCAATTGGTTCCTCAGCGTCTTTCTTCAAAGTTCCCAAGAGACGGCTAAGCGATTTCAAAGTGCCGTTTGTATGATCGTTACGAGCATTGAATCGAGCGATATTTAGAAAAGGGAGATATTTCTTTACTTTCTTATTTATAAAATCAAATTCAACAATCCCTTTGTAAATCTCATTTTTGGTTCTCAAGAAATCGGGAGTTTCAACCCATACAGATGGCAAAATGTCGATTTCACAGGTTGGTTTTTGAGCCGTTACCCGAATCCTGGTTTTGTCACTGAAATCAACCGATTTGAAATTGTAATCCCCATTGAGTATGTCCATCAATTCCTCGCCCAGCTTTTTAATATCAACATGCGCTTGTGGAGAAGGATTCTTTCGTAAAACGATGATTTCTACATCTCCATAGAGCAAAATGTTTGTGAACGTTTTAAGTGCTCCCTGATATCTGTATTCAACAGGAATATTTCGTTTGGTAAGCTCCCTGTTGATTATTTCATGGATTCTTCTTGAGTTATTGTAAACTTTGTAGGCATAAGAGACATCAATCTCCTGCATGGACTCTAGTGCATACTTGACACTGTCAGGAAGGTTAGAATTTTCAAACCCACTAGACAAAATGGGCTCCCTGAGCGCTTCATCATATCTTCTTCCCTTGAGATTTTCGATGAGTAGGTTGTAATCGTGCTCCATTTGGGTTGGAAAAATAATAAATTTTGCTTATATAAATTGTATTTTACTAAGATTTGATAGGGGTTGTTGCGTGTCCGTAATATACTTTAGAGGGGAAATGCCTGGAGTCTTAACCTTTGTGATTCCACCGAGTGGTGCCGTGAATCAAGAAAATAATCCATTGAATAAGTAAAAATCACTGCGATTAGCAATTAGTTCCTACTTTCGCTTCAATGATTTTCCAAGTTTTCTTGATTTCATTCGGAATTAGTTTAATAGGCACTATTCCACCAGCCACGATTAATATCACGGTTATGCAACTTTCCTTAAAAAAGAAAGTGCGTAGTGCATTGTCGCTCTCATTGGGAGCCGCACTAATAGATACGACCTATGCCGGATTAGCAGTTCAGATCCAGATTTACCTTGCAGAACAACTTGAGTTTACCAATTACTTCTATCTCATTGCTGCTTTAGTGCTTTTAACCCTTGGAATCATTTCGATTCGGGCTAAAATGCCTGAGCCTGACATCAAGCCTGTAGATTCAGAAAAGACTGGATTTTTAAAAGGAGTGATTCTCGGTGTACTTAACCCTTTGGCCATGCCTTTCTGGTTGTTTTGGACTACTTATTTTCAGGTGAATGGTTGGATCAACCTGGAAGGTCTAAATTATTGGAGTTATGTACTTGGTGTTCTTTTGGGTGAGTTAACATTACTTTTTGTTATAGTTAAGGTGGGCAAGAGATTTACTCGAGTTTCAAACAACAAAATGATAGTTAATACTATTCCAGGGATAGTATTTATGATCTTGGGGCTACTCAATTTTGGCCAGTGGATCTCCTATTATTTTTAATTTTTTCAATCCCCAATACAACGGTTTAGAAAATTTACTATATAATTGCAGCATCATGAAGTCTCTACTGGATATTGTGTTCTGCAAGCTTCGACCGATTCGACCCATCGGAGCGTAATCCCCTTTGACGGGGGACCTTATCCAATTTTCCAATTTTATACTTTTTTATTAGCCCTCTCGGGCACTTTAACATTTTAATTTCATTTTAGAAATGACAAAATCTAACTATTCTATTCGTAGGATTTTCAGCCTTTTAATTATGGCTTTAAAAGGCCAGGAAAAAGAATTTACTACAGGAAGCATTAACAGAGCCATTATCCTGTTATCAATACCCATGATTGCTGAGATGATCATGGAATCACTTTTTGCCGTTGTAGACGTGTTTTTTGTTTCACAGGTCAGCGTAAATGCTGTAGCAACTGTGGGACTTACAGAGTCCGTCTTGATGATCATCTATTCCATTGCAGTGGGATTGAGCATGGCAGTAACTGCTGTTGTGGCCAGAAGAGTAGGCGAGAAGAATTTCAAGAGGGCAGCCAATGCTGCTTTTCAAGCTATTCTACTGTCCGTTGCAGTAGGTGTGGTCCTGGGTATTCCGGGATTCATCTTTGCAGATAAGATACTTGGCCTTATGGGTGGAGAGCCTGACTTGATTCAGGAAGGTGTAGGTTACACAAGGATCATGTATGCCGGAAACCTGAGTATCATTTTGATATTCCTTATCAATGGGATCTTCAGGGGTGCAGGAGATGCTTCTATCGCCATGCGATCACTTTGGATAGCAAATGGGTTGAATATCATTCTGGATCCTTTATTCATATTCGGATTCGGACCTATTCCTGGCTTTGGTGTCGAAGGAGCAGCAATTGCAACGACTACAGGAAGATCAGTGGGGGTCTTGTATCAATTGTTCCATCTCTTTAATGGTCGTTCGATCATCAAGGTAGGATGGGAGAATTTTGTGATCCGTATGAAAACAATCAGAGAATTGATTGTTGTTTCAGCTGGTGGTATTGGTCAGTTTTTGATTGAATCAGCAAGCTGGATCTTCCTGGTCCGCGTGATCTCGCTTTTTGGATCTGATGCATTGGCTGGCTACACAATTGCATTTCGTGTGATTGTATTCACGCTTTTACCATCCTGGGGGATGGCAAATGCAGCAGCTACATTAGTAGGTCAGAACCTGGGAGCTGGAAGCCCTGATCGAGCGGAGACTTCAGTTTGGCGAACGGCGCTGTGGAATACTATTTTCCTTGTGTTCATTGCGATCATCTTTTTCATTTTGGCAGATCCGATCTTCAAGATCTTTGGAGCTGAAGGAATGGTGAAAGAAACTGGAATAAATGCACTTAGGATCATCTGTTTTGGGTACATATTTTTTGCCTATGGGATGGTTGTTGGCCAGGCTTTCAATGGGTCGGGAGATACAAGAACACCGATGTATATTAGTTTGGTGGTCTTCTGGTTTATTCAAATCCCACTGGCCTATTTCCTTGCCGTCAACCTGGGTTGGGAGAGCAATGGTGTCTTTTTCTGTATCGCTTTTGCGCACAGCTTATACGCGATTGTAGCAATATACCTTTTCAAGAAAGGTAAATGGAAGACGGTGCAGGTTTAGCTCGAATTGAAAAGAGACAAATCTCAAACTCCAAAAATCAATATTCAATGCGATTTTGGTTTTTGAGATTTGCTTTTTGCTTATTGTTTGAGATTTGGATTTTACTTTTTGGAATTTTCAACTAATAGATGAACGCATAATACTCCAG
>JANQEC010000402.1 GCA_028278585.1 Cyclobacteriaceae bacterium
AGTATTCCATTGCCGGTACCAATCTTATCCTGAACCAGAACTCTTCCACCCGACAGACTCACTTTCTTCATTAGGGCAAGTTCGAGAATACATGAGGCAATCACTCCGGGAACGACTGTTTTTTCTGCAGCTGCTAAAATTCTACCTTCCTCATCGTCAAGGGCGATCAAATAGAAACCTTCTGCAATACTTAATTTCATAGCTTGTTAGTTATTTTGTGATCAATGGCGAATTTCATGAAATTTTTATCAATAGAAAATGACATTCGTCTATTTTTTCATCAAGGCACCAATTGTTAAGCCTTGAACCAGAATTGAGAAGACAACAACCGAATAAGTTGTAAATAAAATTGTCTCTTTTATTCCCTGATCGATCCATTCAAAATCAGATAGTGATAAAGCCAGTGCTACAGAAATTCCTCCCCTTAATCCACCCCAGGTAAGGATCTGGATCGTTTTTGGTTCAAATGTTCGGAATGTTGACATAATCCCAATTGGAATACTTACACCAAGGAACCTGGCCGTTAATACGATCACAATCCCAATTCCGCCAATCAGCAGATTACTCATCGTGAAGGATTCAGCAATCACCATCATTTCAAGTCCAATAAGGATGAATAAAATCGCATTGAGTGCCTCATCCAACAAGTGCCAAAATTTAAAGACATATTCACCTGTGGCATTCGCTAACTGCTCATCTCTTCCCTGATTTCCAATGAAAAGTCCCATTACCACCATTCCAAGCGGAGCTGACACATGAAGCAATTCACAAATTCTACCTCCTACCATAACCAGAGATAGCGTAACCAATACTTCCAGCTCGACATGATCATTATCGATATAATCAAGGAGCTTAAAACCAAAGAATCCGAAAAGAGCGCCAATAAGCAAACCTCCAAATACCTCTTTGCCAAACAGCGTTGCAACACTCAAAGGGGTAACCTCGCCACCACCATGACCCCCTTCTTCATGTACACCAGCATGTGCCATGGCGATCTTCAATATGGTAAGAAATACGACCACTCCTACTCCATCATTGAATAATGATTCTCCAGCTATTTTAATTTCAAGTTTTTTAGAAAGCCCTGCCTTTTTCACCAGTGCAAGGACTGCTATTGGATCAGTTGGGGATATCAATGCACCGAACAACAAGCAGTAAATAAAATCGATCTCATAGCCTACTAGCGGAAAAATATTGAATACAAGAAGGCCGACGATGAAAGTGGACAAAAGGGTCCCTACTGTCGCTAATACCAATACAGGTAGTCTCTCTTCCATTAGCTTGCTTAGATCAATAGATAATGCTCCCGCAAACAGCAAGAAATTGAGCATTACATTCATCAGCACCTCCTGAAAATCAAACTCCGCAACTATCTGTTCAGCTCCTTCGGTTATTGCCGGAAAGAAAAAACCCAAAAGGAGAATACTTAAAGACATACACAACGCAATGATCATCAAACCAATTGTTGATGGCAGACGAAGTACTGTGATATTGATTAAAGTAAATCCGGCGGCTAGAAATATCAGTAAAGTAATTAGGTCTAGTATGCTCATTGGTGAATCTTATATGTAGGCGTTGGTTTTAAAGTTTAGCTTGCGCCAAAATACATGAAAAATATCACAAAAAAAATAACCAGCTGATTGAGGAAATGTTTGTATTTTGAACGAAGCTTGCTCTCTATTGGCTACAAAAGCTGTTTTTTCAATTTTAATTTGGATTTTAAGTCATGAAGAATATTGGAATATTTTGTGTTTTATTGTCGATGACCACAGCATGCTCCTCAGTTAAAAACTTAGCAGTTGATAAAGATATTGAAAGAACATTCAACCAATCACCGTTATTCAGCAACCAGTTCACAGGCTTTAGTCTTTATGACATAGAAGCTGAAAAATTCATTTCGGGCTATAACGACACAAAGAAATTTACACCCGCATCTAACACCAAGCTGCTGACGATGTACGTCAGCCTAAAAAGTTTTGAAGATTCCATTCCGGCACTTCTGCACTCTTCAGCAGGGAATTCAATTACTGTGCAGCCAACCGGAGATCCCACTTTTTTGGATAGCAGGTTTGAAAACCAGCCGGTACTGAATC
>JANQEC010000403.1 GCA_028278585.1 Cyclobacteriaceae bacterium
ATACTGACCATCCTCCTTGAAAGAGAGAATTACGGGTATCAGTTGATCAAAAAAGTAAAAGAAGCTTCAGGAGGAAAACTGCAATGGAGTGACGCGATGCTTTACCCTGTTCTGGGACGTATGCAAAAAGACGAGTTGATTAAATCGAGATGGGAGATCCTGGAAAACGGCCGAAAAAGAAAATACTACAAGATCACTTCTAAGGGTATCGAAAAATTACAAGAGAAAAAAGAAGACTGGGCCGTTGTATTGCAAATGTTCAGTAAGATGTGGGGTTTAAACTATTCGTCATGAGTCATTTCAATCTTGAAGCTGCCATACAATCCTGGAAGAAAAAATTACACCGCTACCAGGGAATCGAACCTGGAGATATAGAAGAATTTGAAGATCACCTTAGAGTAAGTATCGAAGAACTTGTTCAGGAAAACCACTCCCCAGAAGAAGCATTCCGAATAGTATTGGATCGTGATTGGAAAAATCTGAATGACGTGTCAAAAGAATTTAAACGCATGAGATTTAGCAACTCTAATTTATCCATGTCATTATTGAGCAATTTTCTGAAAGTCAGTTTAAGGAGTTTACGAAAACGATGGACGTATTCAGCCATCAACCTTTTTGGTCTGATCCTGGGACTCACAAGTGTTTTTGGAATTTCCATCTACGTGGCTAATGAATTTAGTTATGATCGTTTTCATAAAAATGGAGATGAAATACATCGGGTGGTAAACCTTTTCAAAAAAGCATCTGGTCAACTTCACTATCCGCTTGCACCGCCCGCTCTTGCCCCCACTGTCGGAACCAGTTTATCGGGGATCAAGCGGGTGACTCGGCTCAGACGATCAGGTGATGTGTTGATGGAATTTGGAGACAATCAATTTCTGGAGTCAAATGGTTTCTATGCGGATTCTTCTTTTCTTCGGATGTTTACCTTCCCCTTGGCACTTGGGGATCCGAAAACCGCATTGAATGAACCTAATTCAATTGTTCTTACCGATGCTATGGCCAGGAAATATTTTGGGAACAATCCTTCGATAGGCCAGGTATTGACCTTCGGAGGTGGTCGGACGCTAAAGGTGACTGGTATCCTTGAAGAAGTTCCCGAAAATTCACATTTCAATTTCGAATTCCTTATTTCATTTGAGACCTATGTAGTTCCCGAAGGATACCTCGCTGATCTCACAAGCTGGGGATGGGTTGGATTTCTTACCTATTTCCAGCTGGAAAAAAATGCGGACCAACAAGAACTGGAACATTTACTGACAGAAATTTACCAGTCCTACAATACATCAAGTACATATACCGACATTCAAGTTACACTACAACCACTCCGAAACATCTATCTTCATTCAAATCATCTGGGAAATCCGGATGGAACCATGTTTGCGACAAACAGTCCGGAGACTGTCTGGAGCCTGGTTGCTATTGCCTTCCTGATATTATTCATTGCCTCGTTCAACTATTTGAATATTACATTGGTGTCTTTTCAGACAAGATTTAAAGAGTTGGGTATCCGTCAAGTTATGGGATCAGGTAAATCCAAGCTGGCTGCTCAATTAATTTTAGAATCCTTTATCATCGTTTACATCGCCGGAGCAATTTCCCTTCTTCTTGCCTTTATGCTCCTAAAAATGAATTTTGGGGAAATTAACCTCGGCAATATTGTCAACCTCAAAACCATCCTCTTTGCTTTTGTTCTTCTTTTTGGGTTGAGCTTAATCCTTGGTCTGATCATAGGTATAGCTGCTGGAACATCGCTCATCCAGTCCAAAACACTCGAATTGTTGAAAGGGAAGACAACCGTAAAAACAAAACAAGGCCACTTTAAATATTCTGTTCTGTTTTTCCAGTTTTTCATTTCTGCAGGCCTGATCATGCTGAGCCTCATCATTGGCAACCAGATCAACTTTATGCACAAAAAAGAGCTCGGATATGAAAAGGAAGGGATTCTGGTATTGGCGGGAGTGAGAGAGCATGTTGCTGAAAATTTCAAGCCACTTCAACAATTATTTGAAAAAAACCCGGCCATCGTGTCTGCTTCAAGAAGTAATCATGTATTTGAAGGAGGCGCATCCGGAAATTCCATGCGAATAAGCACATGGCCCATTGATCAAAGCATGCAAACTGCATACTTCCAGGTGGGATATGATTTCCCGGAAGTGGTTGGACTAAAACTAATCCAGGGAAGGTTTTTCTCTCCAACCATAGCAGGTGACTCAACTCATGCTGTAATTATCAACGAGACTGCTGCCCAGTCTCTGGGAATAGAGAATCTGGAGCGGCAAAAAGTTTTCTTTACCAGGGACGACGAAATGGAAGTGATTGGCATTGTTGAAGATTTTCACTTTAGATCATTGCATCATGAGATAACACCTTTGGCGTTAATTATGCCCTTTACAAATCCTAAGTACATTATCGTGAAGTATAAAACCAGTGACCTTGTAGGGTTGCTTGATCAAATTGAGGGAAACTGGGAAGCCCTGAATCAAGGTAGATCAAAACTGGAAATCAGCTTCCTTGATGATATTCTGGCATCTCAGTACAGAAAAGACTACTATTTTTCCAACATCATCCAGGTGTTCACTGTATTGGCAGTCTTAATCGCTTGTCTTGGATTGTGGGGGCTCACCTCAATTGCGATCAACCTTAAGCTCAAGCAAATCAGTATACGCAAGGTTCTGGGAGCACAGCCAAAGGACATTTTGATTAACATCGGAAAGACTTTCCTGATAGCAGCTCTAATTGGCACCTTGATCTCCTGGCCTGTGGTACGATTGATAAGTGAAGATTGGCTCGAAAATTTCGCCTATCATCTTGCACCCGGAGTTTTGATTTTCCTACAATCCGTCCTGATTATTGCACTCATCAGCGGGGCAACGCTATTCGCTCAATATTTCAAGATTGTAGGAACGAATCCTGCCCACATTCTACAAAATGATGATTGATCCTCTATTTTAGCAGGAAATCAATCATAAAATGAGAAATTTTCTTCTTCTGGTGATCATGATCACCATGCTACAGGTACATGCTCAAAGCCAAAACCAGCTGTACAAGGTTTCACTATTGCGAGCAAAGCCAGGAAATTTGCTTGAGCTTATCGATATTATAAAGACAGACAATGCCAATTATCAGGACTTCCAGGATAATAAACCATATCTACTTCGGCACAGCCAGGGAGACCACTGGGATTTGATGCTTATTACTCCCATATCCAGTTTGGACAAGTATTTCTCAAGAACAGAAGCAATCAAGAGATCAAAATCAAAGTCCATTGAGAAACCTTACGGCAATGAATACTTCGATCTGGTTTCTTTCCAGGAAGAAGCAATTGTCGCCGGGCCGCCCTTGAATCGATTTACACCTGCCATGGAAAATTTCAACCTGTTCCATATAGAAATATTTACCGCGCTAGCAGGCAAACAAGCTGAATTAGTCAAGCAAAGGCAAAATGAGAATAAGTTCTATGCATTTATCCAGCATAGACCAAATCTCATTTTCACACGTGTTTTTGGGCCTTCCTGGGACATTTTCACGCTTGGAGGATATGAAGATCTGCATGATTTTGCTGGGCCGGAAATAGCATTCGAAGTAGAAGACAAAGCAGCAAAAGATGCAGGATTTGAAGGAGTGAACTTTATAGGAAGCTATCTACGTTCATTGCTTCTGGAACATCACGACACATTGGCTGGAAAGGTAAATTGATTCATTTTCTGAAATGTAAATCTTGCTATAACTTAAATAATCATGAAAATTCCCCAAGGATTGCTTTTCTTGATTTTCGGTTTCATCAGTGGTTGTAACACTACCCCTAATGAATCCGACGACAACAACTCTTCTGATCTGTTATTAAAAAAAACGATCGTTGACCTGACTCATGAATTCTCAGATGAAACGATCTATTGGGTTACTGCGAAAGAATTCGAACTGGATGTGGTGGCAAAAGGACAAACTGAAAATGGTTTTTTCTACTCAGCAAACAATTTTACCACAGCTGAACATGGTGGAACACACATTGATGCTCCTATTCATTTTGCAGAAAATGGGCAATCAGTTGAAGAAATACCACTCGAGAACTTAGTAGGAAGTGCTATAAAGATCAATGTTTCTTCCAAAGCTTTGAACGATCCAGATTACCTGGTTAGCACTGAAGATCTCACGAACTGGGAAAAAGAAAACGGCCAAATTCCGGATGGAAGCATTGTACTCCTCGAGACTGGCTTTTCAAAATTTTACCCTGACAAAGAAAAATACCTCGGTACAAACGAAAGAGGGGCCGATGCAATACAGTATTTGCATTTTCCAGGATTATCCCCTGAAGCAGCCAAATGGTTGGTACAAAACAGGAAAATTAAAGCCATTGGGATTGATACACCAAGCATTGACTATGGACAATCCACACTTTTCGAAAGTCATGTCGTACTCTTATCAGAGAATATTTCAGCTTTTGAGAACTTAACAAACCTTGAGAGACTGCCATCAAAGGGATTTAGCATTATTGCCTTACCTATGAAAATAAAAGGAGGCAGCGGTGGTCCACTGAGGATTATCGCCTTGATAAACGAATGATAGAAGAACTAGAATTTTAATTGCAATGAAAATCGAACTAACCTATAAAGGAGACGAAGAATTTACAGCCGTTAATGAAACTGGAAACAAAGTAGAAATAGACATGCTGCCGGCGGACCAAAAACAACATCAATCCCCAACGCAACTGCTGTTATCTGCTTTGGCTGGTTGCGCAGCTGTAGATATCGTTTCCATGGTGAAAAAGCGCCGCAAAACATTTGTTGATCTTAAATCGGAAACAACAGGTGAGCGAAGAGATGAACATCCAAGAGGTTTTACCAAGATCCACATGAAATACATTATCACATCACCTGACCTCACGCAGGAAGAAGCTGATAGAATTGTTGACCTTGCTACTACAAAATACTGTTCAGTAGCAGCATCCGTCAGCGCAGAACAAACACATGAAGCAGTGATCGTTAGGGAATAACTCTTTTGTCTCTTAGGTGTCCTTTCAATTTGGATATCTTTGGTATCTAGCAGTAAAAACGACTCAAAAATGTCCAATGACCAACTTAAGATAGCGCTTGCTCAAATAGCTCCAGTTTGGCTAAATAGAGAAAAAACCCTGGAAAAAGTTCTTGAACATGTAACAAAAGCTTCTAATGAAGGAGCTCAATTGGTCGTATTTGGAGAAGCATTATTGCCAGGTTATCCCTTTTGGATTGATAGGACCAACGGCGCAGAATTCAACTCGAGCATTCAAAAAAAGATCCATGCACATTACATGGATCAGGCTGTTTCTGTGGAGGCCGGACATCTTGACTCACTGTGTAAACTAGCAGCTGAAAAAGAAATTGCCATCTATCTCGGCACAATAGAACGACCGGCCGATCGAGGTGGTCATAGTTTGTATTGTTCAATGATTTATATTGATCCAAAGGGAGATATCAAATCCGTCCATCGCAAGTTGATGCCTACATATGAAGAACGTTTATCCTGGAGTCCGGGTGATGGGAATGGACTTGTTACCCATCCACTACCTCCTTTCACTGTTGGTGGCCTGAATTGCTGGGAAAATTGGATGCCTCTCGCCCGGGCTGCTATGTACGCTCAAGGGGAAGATCTTCACGTCTCCATTTGGCCTGGGAATAAGCGAAATACAGAAAGACTGATACCTATGATCGCACAGGAATCAAGATCTTACGTAGTTGGTGTTTCAGGATTATTCAGACCAGAAGACATTCCCGATGACTTTCCACATGCCGATGTGATGAGAAAAAACACCAATGAAACGCTAGCCAATGGAGGTACATGCCTTGCGGCCCCGGATGGCAGTTGGGTAATTGAGCCAATTGTGGACGAAGAAAAATTAGTCACTGCGGTCATTGATCACCAGAAAGTGCGAGAGGAAAGGCAGAACTTTGACCCATCAGGTCACTATTCCAGACCAGATGTTTTGAAACTACAAATCAATCGGGACCGGCAATCCGTTATAGAATAGTAGAACTGCAGAACGCATCATGAGTCATAAAAAATCGCTCGAATTTAATGGAATGATTCAAATCCTTAAATCGATCTTTTTAGGAGGGATTGCTTTTTTCTCGCTCATCTTATATGGGTTGGGCATACTCAAACCCCTTGAAATACTGATCATAATTATAGGGTTGGTTGTAGTTCATTATGCTCCCAAACTTAGAAAAAAGAAAAAATCGTATGATCAGACGGGATTAAGAACTTCACAAATTGAAACGCTTAAGAATCAATTAGAAACCTACCTGGAAAACGAAAAACCCTATTTGAACGAGACTTTGTGCCGGGCTTCACTTTCCGGGGCACTTGGTATCACACCAAACAATCTGTCTCAAGTTCTGTCCCAGTCACTAAACACAAACTTCTATGACCTGCTCAATCGATACAGAGTTGAAGAAGTCAAAAAGAGACTTGTGGATCCAAGGTATGAGAACTACAAAATTATTGCTATTGCATACGATTGTGGCTTTTCATCAAAAGCAGTCTTCAACAAAGTCTTCAAGAAAATCACAAATACAAATCCGTCTGATTATAAGAAGCAAGCCATTAGAAACTGATTCCAAAATATTCCAAAAGCAAGAACCAGGTATTTGCAAATCCATGTATCAGGTATACCATCCAGAAATGTTTTTTGGATCGCACGAATATGACGCCAATCAGAATCGCATAAAAAGTCTCCTGAATTACTCCACCAACTCCCTGGTATAGATGGCCCATTCCAAAGACAACGGCTGGAATAATGATAGCAAGAATGGTGGACCAAATTCCACTTCCAAATAAGTCTTCGAAACGTCCGATCAGGTAAGTCCGATAAACAACCTCTTCGAGAGTAGATATTACGATCCAACTAAACCCAATAGTGAGTAAAGTATTAGGAAGGTCGCCTTCCAATTTATCAAAACTCTCCAGGTCAACTTTCAGATTAAAAAATTCAAGCAATTGTTTGGAGACAAGTTCTTCTAATAAAACATAGGCTATGGAAATCAGGAATGCGATTGAAACTGTCCTTAAAAAACCAGATCTAAAATTTAGCCCGATTTCATTTATTTTTTTCCTGGTTACCAGCCAGGATATTATGGCCATGAACACCAAGGCCAAAAGTGGAAAAGGGAATGGATTCCCTAATAAAATAAAAAGAGCGATGGCCAGCTCCAATCCAATAATAATTCTCGTTTTTGTCAGCATTTTTTTAAAGCAATCGTCGGAACAAAACAGGTAATACAGGACGTTCTGTGCCCAGAAAGACATGAAGTATCTTAAAAAGAAGCTGTGAACAAAACTTAAAAAAGCTTAATACGAATGAAGGAAAACCAGTTACTTTGTCTGAATGAGAGTTCCAGCATGTTTTCTGATATTCCTAATTCCATTCTTAGGTTTTTCACAACCCAAGGCTGAAGATGAGGTCGTTTTTAAGTCGGCCGTAGATTGGCTGAATCGAAAACTCAATTATATCTATCACGACGGGGCAGCAGAGAAATGGTGGGTCAATAAATTTTATGTGAATGAAAACAAGTATGTCACAATAAAGAATACACTGACTGCCAATCCACGATCGGTGAGCATCAAAGAGAAAACCTTTCATTCACGAACATTCCAAATCCAGGACATCAACCCCTATCAAATAACTATTACTGACATTGGACGAAATCAAGGCCGGATAGTAAAAGGGAAATTACTGGAGCTGAAAACCGTTGACCTCAAGAAAAGCATTCATCACACAATCAATGATCGGACAGGTACAGATGTTTCCTTTGTTCAAATTTCATTTCCTACTTTCATGACCGATAGCATAGCTGATTATGCTGAGTCAGTACAAGCAAAACTAAAGGAAGCGATTATAGCAGCTACTAGGGTCTATGCCTCAGGAAGTCTGGAAGAGAATAAGAAGAAGATATTTGAGATTATGGAAGGCTCCTTTACAAATGAAGCAGGAGATGAGATGCAAACAACTCGAAAATTTGAAAATGTAATCTCCCTTAGCAACAATGACTCGGAAAACTATTTTGTCTATACACCATCCGATCAACTTTTTTACCTGACTAGTATATCCAATGAGGGTGTAGTTAGTAAAAAATACCAGTTAGTTTCAGGTGATAAAATTGTGCTTCAAAATGTTGAAGATGGAGAGGACATAATATCAATGGAAACAGTAAACTCGTTTACTTTCAGTGGTAAACTCTACTACAAAAAATAGATCAGGTACTAAGGACTTCAGATACAACTTTCTTGTACTTTCTACCAATAGGAAGCTTCGTACTTTCGATTTCTATCGTCTCCCGATTGAAAGACTTAATGTAATCTCGATTTACAATAAAAGACCGATGAATTCGAATGAACAGAGTTGGTAACAATTTCTCAACTGCACTGATTTTTTCCTTGGTTATATGAACCTGGTCTAAGGTGTGAATCTTGATGTAATCACTGAAACTTTCAATAAACAAAATTTCGTCGATTTTGATTTGAGCATTTTTTCTATCGATTCGTATCAGCAGGTATTCATTCTGATTTTTCTTCCGATCTTCTTCCAACTCAGAAATCTTTGCCTGCTTGATTCTTAGACTCCTGGCGACATTTACGAAACCATTGGCAAATACCACCAGGTAAAGGACAATTGCCATTAAATAAATGTCGCTGACGATTTTTCCAAGATTCGCAATTTGATAATCTGCCAAAATGATGAATGTAAGAATCATCACGAGCATTTCCAGATAAATAGAAACAACCAAAAGGTAGGTGAAGTGAAGCCCGAATTTCCATCGATAACCCTTCAGCAAGAATCTTGGCACCAGGAACGCGTTAAAAAAATAGGACGTGCCAATAACAACTGGAAGTAAGAAACAAACAAAGTAAAAGGAGATCACAATCCCATTCAAAGAAGTGCTGAAAAGCAGCGTCAATGCCACAATTACCAGAATCCAGAATCCCAGATGTTGTTTTGTATTCAATTTCCTTTTTTCAGCCGAATATCCATCAAATATCAAATAATGTAAAGGAAAATAGACGAATAACAGGTTGCTGATTGGATACGACCTTTTGAGGATATCCTGGAGAGAGTTGCTTTGTTCACATGTTTAATTTTAAATTCAAATTGAAATGATTGAATTATTTAAAACGGGTGGACCGCTCTTTATGGGCATCCTCACGTTGGAGTTTATAGGAGTCTTTTTCTTCGCCATTAGGTATAGCATTAAGGGAGAGGCAAAAAAAAGTGACTTAAACCTTATCAGATCTACTGGTGTTTTGGCTTTGGTAACCGGCGTCTTTGCTCAGCTATTGGGGCTGTTCAGTGCATTCAATGCCATTGAAGCTGCAGGATCAGTTTCACCAACTTTGTTAGCAAGCGGGCTAAAAGTATCCATGATAACCACACTATATGGAGCTTTGATATTCCTGATTTCATACCTCGTATGGTTTTTTTATAAGCTACGAAAGACCTAGGCGGCTCCAGGAGTCGCCTTTTTTATAAATAATCAGAATCTCGAACGTATTCTTCAAACTCCTCAAGGGTTCTCTTGAGCGCTATCTCCGAACTTATCAAATCCTGAAGCATTACGCCACATACTCTTTTAAGGTCCGGATCATTAAAAAAAGCTGGCTGATAGATCATATCAAGCACCTTTTCATTGTGTCGGTTTATGAGAATCTCGTATTTCTCAATTTCTGCCAACCTATTTATGAATTCATAATCCACCAGGGTATGCTTTGAATCCTGAATAAGAAACTTCCAGGTTGTCGATTTAAGGTCAGGAGTATTCAATCCATTGGCTAATTGGATGATGTCAAAGAGTGACCTGTCCGGCGTGTTGTATTTCCGTAAGGTATCGAGAAACCCACGTTGACGTTCCAATGAATTGCTTAACTCATCGATGTTTGATTGATTCTCATTGATGATTGCCTGAATCGAATTCTTTATGTAGGCCCTTTCTGATCTTAGCTGCTGCCAATTGCTGATGAACAATGCCAACAAAATACCAACGAGTACAGGAACAATATCTGTCAGAACTTTTTTCATGATAGCAAATTAATGAAATCATTTTCGTTTGTCCCGAGCTAAAAATACAGGGGCAGCCGTAAACTCATACATTGCAAAAACGACTGCACCCTGTAAAACAACAATTATGAGATTAGGTTTAAGAGCATCACTTCACTTTAATTCCCTTTTCATCGGCAAATTTTCCAGTAATCAGCCAACCACCAAAATCTTCCGAAACTGCCATTAACAATGTGTTATCACCTTTTTTTAAATTGAGATAGATGGAATCGAACAGGCCGATCGTCCCCAGGTATCGATAATCCCGTGACCTCCATTTATTATTTCCACGGTAAATCGCTTCGCCGTTCAAAATAGCAACAACACGGTCACTGTATCCAAAATCAAAAAGTTTAATTTGATCTCGACTTGAATTGATAGTAATCTTGGCGAAAACAGTATTTCCGGGTTCTCCATTAAACAATTGCTGCTGCCTGGAAATATTCGCAGCTACTCCTTCTTCCAGCAGAATTTTTCTACCCCATTTTCTGGCATTAATGACAGGTTCCAGTTTTGTTGGATCCTCCAGGTCTTTTTCCTCGAACATATCAGATATCTCCCACTCAGCGATGGCTCCTTCTATCGATTCTCTTTCAATCGAATTAAAATCCACCAGTTGATAGGAATCCATGTCAATTTTAATATCTGCAATGTGCAGGGCTTCAGCCCCACCTCCTCGAAGGATTACATCTCCGGCGGCCGGTTCATGGAACAGATTCCATGAAAGATTTGGCGTTTCAGAATAATCCAAATACACCTGTGCCTTGTCATCATTTACTACAATTTTTACATGGGTCCAGTCTTCGAATTTGTATTCAAATGGAAAGGAGTACCTTGGTCCATAGTAAAATTGCCATGGACTTATTCCATTGACCACCGGGGCTGCCTGATTTGCATCCGGATTTCCTGATTGATGTGGTCGTACATAAAATTGCTCACCATTTTGATCATTGACTCTGAAATAAACACCAGGGAAAGCTGGAGTTTCCTTGAGAAATATATCATACTCAATCGTTCCGTTAAGAAATTTGGTGTCTTTCAGCGTTAATGCACCTCCTTTTAGGTAGATCGCATTTTTTCCTTTATAGTTTTCAATAATATAATTTCCATTGATACTCCAGGTATTGGTATCAATAGGAATAATATCCTGGGCACTTACTTCTAGTATTGCCGCAGAGATAATGCACATGATTAGTCTTTTCATTGTTGTTTTAGTTTGATTTTAAAAATCCTCCTAAGAGGTTGCAATACTTACGGCTTTTAAAGAATGGTGCGTGTCGAATCCTAAAACATGTTGATTCAACTTCATTCAACATTGTTCAACATCTGAATATTGAGCACCTTTGATTCTGTTATGGTATCTAATGATTCAAGTGAGCGTAAGGAAATTCTAAGGTTAAGGGAACACCTCGAAAAGCATCTTGGCTGGGGAAAAGCTTCTGATTGGCACAGTTCGATGTATACAGAGCTGAGTGACAAGATCTTCGAAAAATGCCAGGTGATGTTGAGTTCGGCAACTTTAAAACGATTTTGGGGGGCGGTTAATCATGAAGGAGCTCCCAGTATAAGTACCCTGGATACCCTTTCTCAATTCCTGGATTTTACCAATTGGAGAGAATTTAAACTGGAAGGCCATAAAAAAAGGAAGGCAAGGCTCCCCAAGCACATTCCACGGAAATCGCTCTATGTAACGGTGGGTTTTTTCATTGCACTGTTCATGATATTGATCGTTGGCAACAAGCGTGTGGACGATCCTGAAGTGCTGGCTGCAATCTCCTTTTCAAGTCGTCCGGTTACCAACACTTATCCCAACTCGGTCGTTTTTGATTTTGACTTGAAAAATGTGCGATCCGATAGCTTACTCATTCAGCAATATTGGGACCCCACCAAAACGATCAAAATAAGTCGGGATCAGAAACAAGCTACCGGAATCTACTATTTCCCGGGATATTTCAGGGCAAAGTTGCTGGTCGATGGTCAGTCGGTGAAGGAGCATGACCTCTATCTTAGAACCGACGGGTGGATAGGGACGATCGATTACCGACCGGTACCCAAATATTTTTCATTTGAAGGGCTCAGCGGAGAGCAACTCCTTTGTTCCAATGATTTGATCGAGGAGGTCAAAGCGCTCGAAGAACCAATCTCGACCACCTTTCATTATGTGAGTGATCTTGGCAGTATCTCAGGTGATAATTTTACCCTTCGGTCCACCGTGAAAATTTCCTGGAACGACAAATGGGCGGTATG
>JANQEC010000299.1 GCA_028278585.1 Cyclobacteriaceae bacterium
TCAGCACACAGGTGAAAGAAAGCCAGAGGAAATACTTCCATATGTCTCGGGTGCCGGTAGAGAGACTGATCGAGTTGATCAGATTACTCAGTATTTTGGAAATAGCATAAAACACATCTATTTTCATCATGAAATCCAGGAAGAAAGGATGAGTTTGAAAGGCAGTGTATTGGCAATTTTTTCAATCAAAAAATAACTCACATGACACTTGTATATCATGTAATTTATTGGTTTGGCCTCCTGGAATATTCTCTTTTCAAATCAACGAACAAATATTCATACCTTGCTTTTAGAAAGCTCTACGGGTTGACAAATGGTAGAATCAACAAGACCTATTCGAATAGGATTTCCAACAAGAGAGGTAAATTCAAGTTTCCGGAAATCACGACAGGGCTCACTGGAAAGTTAGATCCAAACAGGCTAGAAAAGATAATTTCTAAAATTGAAGAGCAAGGTTATGTGATTTTTGACGAATTACTTCCTGAAGAAATATGTCAAAGGATTCTGGACTTTTCTATGAAGGTTCCTTCAGTGGCCATAACTGAGAACAACGATCAAACCAAAGTTAAATATGACCCCAACAATCCAATTGCTCCAATATACAGGTTTGATGAGGAAGATGTACTGAAAAACGAAGATTTAAAAAATATCTTCTATGATATCAATTTCATTCGTATTGCCCAGGAATATTTAAGATGTAAACCTCTGAATAATTCGATTATCATGTGGTGGAGCACTTTGTACAAAAAGGCAGCAAGCAGCAGGGCTGCCCAGCTTTATCATTTTGATATGGATCACCCAAAATTCATTAAGTTCTTTATCTACCTAACCGATGTGGATGCCAATTCAGGACCTCACTGCTATGTCAAGGGCTCACACATAACAAAACCAAAAAACTTAACCAAGGATAAAAGATATAGTGATTTGGAAATTTCACAAAAATATGAGGCTTCAGACGTCATTGAGATCCTTGGTTCAAGAGGGACAATAGTAGCAGTCGATACATCAGGTATTCACAAGGGCAAACTCCCCATTGATCATGACCGGCTTATTGTTCAAATCGAATTTACCAATAGTTTTTTTGGGCAAAAGGTTAAAAGATCTACGGTCGCTGAGCTTCCAAAATCTCAATATGATGAGCTGTACGATGAAGTATTTAGGCGTTTAGAACTAAAAAAATAGCCTGGTTAGCTTGATTCTTGTGGATTTAAGTAAAGTATCTACAATTTCTCTCTATCCGTAACCCCCGCATCAACTACAGCTATCGTTACCATATTGAAAATTTCACGAACAGAGCTTCCGAGCTGTAGTACCTGGACCGATTTTTCCATGCCCATTAAAATCGGACCAATCACCTCTGCCCCTCCGATCTCCATCATGGTTTTGTAGGCAATGTTACCAGATTGCAGATCAGGAAAAATAAGGGTATTCACCTGGTGTCCTACCAGATCACTGAATGGATACAGTTTTTCAAGCAGCTTTTTGTTCAATGCGATATTGGCCTGAATATCTCCATCGATAATCAAGTCTGGCCATCGTTCCTTGGCAAGACTCACGGCCTTAGCTACTTTTTCGGGGACTACTCCTTTGGCGGACCCAAAATTAGAATACGACAATGCTGCAATTTTTGGATTGGTATCAAAAAATTTAACAGATCGGTTTGTTAAGCCAATAATTTCTACCAACTCCTCAGCTGTAGGATTTACGTTAACACTTGTGTCGGCTAGGAAGAAGTTCCCACGAGAAGTATTCACGATGTACATTCCGGCCACTTTGTTCACTCCTTCCTCAGTTCCAATGATCTGAAGTGCCGGAAGCACTGTTTTTGGATAATCGTTAGAAAGTCCAGAAATCAAAACATCCGCCTCTCCCTTTTCAACCATCATCATTCCAAAATATGTCCTGCTGGTCATGGCTTTCCTTGCCAAATGCATAGTCATCCCCTTTCGTCTCCTCATGAACGTATATTGTTCGGCGAATTCTTCTAGCTTATCCGGGTGTTCACGTGGATCAATGATTTCGCATTCGCAAATTGCATCCAGGTCATTCTCTTTTATCAGTTTATCTATCACATGCCGCTTACCCATTAAAATGGGCTGGCCTATGCCGGAATCAAGTGTCAATTGTGCCGCTTTTAATATGTTGACATGATCGGCTTCTGCAAACACAACTTTTTTAGGATTTTGCCTTGCCCTGGTCACTAATCGCGAAACCAGGCGCTGATCTATTCCAACACGTTCGAGTAGTTCTTCCTCGTATTTTTTCCAGTCTGTGATTTCTTTTCCAGCTACGCCCGCATCCATTGCTGCTTTTGCAACAGCAGGAGAAATGGTGGTGATAAGGCGAGGGTCCATTGGTTTAGGGATCAGGTAGTCGCTTCCAAATTTTATATTCTTAGCACCATAAGCCTTAAGTACCATATCAGGAACTTGCTCCTTTGCCAAATTGGCAATGGACTTCACAGCGGCCAATTTCATCTCTTCGTTGATCTCGGTAGCACGAACATCCAGTGCCCCTCGAAAAATGTATGGAAAGCCCAACACATTGTTTACCTGGTTTGGATGATCAGATCTTCCTGTTGCCATCACCACATCGTCTCGTGTTTTCATAGCCAACTCATAAGCTATTTCCGGATCAGGATTGGCAAGAGCAAACACAATGGGCTTTTTGGCCATCGAGTTAAGCATTTCCGGGGTCACAATATTTGCTATCGATAAACCCAGGAACATGTCAGCTCCTTTTAAAGCCTCTGAAATTGTGTCACATGCTGTATCAACAGCATATCTTGCTTTTACCTCGTCTAAAACCTTCCGGTTTTTATTTAGGATACCTTTACTATCAGCCATTAAAATATTCTCCTTCTTTGCTCCAAGGCTGACATAAAGGTCCGTACAAGCGATGGCAGCAGCGCCCGCTCCGCTCACCACGATTTTTATATTCTCAATCTTTTTGCCAACAACCTCCAACGCATTGATCAGGGCTGCACTTGATATGATAGCAGTCCCATGTTGATCATCGTGCATGATCGGGATATTCATTTCTTTCCGGAGGGTTTGCTCAATCTTAAAGCTCTCCGGGGCCTTTATATCCTCGAGATTGATACCACCAAATGTCGGCTCAAGTGATTTTACAATTTCGATAAATTTGTCAGGGTCCTCTTCATCTATTTCTATATCAAACACATCAATGCCAGCAAATTTTTTGAATAGGACTCCTTTTCCTTCCATTACTGGTTTTGATGCCTCCGGACCTATGTTACCAAGACCTAGAACTGCAGTCCCATTTGATATAACACCAACAAGGTTTCCTTTGGCTGTATATCGATACACATCTTCGGATGTATCAGCAATGGCAAGGCAGGGTTCAGC
>JANQEC010000064.1 GCA_028278585.1 Cyclobacteriaceae bacterium
ATGAAGTGTGTGATGACCTTGATTATCAACCACTGTATTACTATGCAGAAGGACTGGCGCTTCAAAGCGCATCCACTGATTTCTCTGGAGCGCCTACAACGGGCGTAGCAGGTTCAATCTCAAGATTTACAACAATAGGAGATTACCTCTACAACATCGACTATAGCGAACTCCATCTTTTTGATATCTCAGGAGACTCTCCTGAAAAAATCAGTGACATCTACATCGGTTGGGAGATAGAAACCATCTATCCATATGAAGACAAGCTCTTTTTTGGAGCGATGGATGGAATGTTTATTTATGATAATTCAGATCCTGCCAATCCAACATTCCTATCCAAGTATCAACATGTAACAAGCTGTGATCCAGTTGTGGTGAAAGGGGATTATGCCTATGTAACATTAAGATCAGGAAGTGCATGTCAGGGGTTTACGAATCAACTGGATATCGTGAATGTATCCAATCCTGAAACACCATTTCTTGAGAAAACATATCAGATGCAAAATCCTCATGGATTGGCTATTTATGATAACTGCTTATATATATGCGAGGGTACCCATGGCCTTAAATCTTTCAATGTCGATTTCATGAACCCAACCAATGTGACACTTACATCGACGCAATCAGGAATTCACGCTCTGGACGTAATTGCGCTTCCAAACATGCTTATGATTGTTGGAAACGATGGTTTTTACCAATATTCCAGGTCTTGTGGGACAGCCCTTGATTACCTGGGTGTCATTCCATTTTAGGAAAAGCAGGACACTTTTATTAAAGATTACCTAAAAAAACAGGCAGTGAAAAAAACCTCCTAACTACAAATTAAGGTGGTTCAACAATGGTCAATCCTTGTTGATCGAACTAATTTTTATCTGGATAATTTAAGATCTACATTCATATAAAAGTCAACCACAATTATTATGAATTTACTATCAAATCTTTTCGGAAAAAGCCAAAAATCAGGTCTTAAAATACGATTTAGCAAAACCTCAGATCAGTGGCAAGTCTTCAAAGGAATGAAGATCATGTACGTTGGAGAAAAAGTTCAATGTGAAAAATATGTAGAAAATTTCCAGGTAACCTTCTAAAAAGACCTAGAAATACTACAATTTATCCTTTGTTAGATGCTATTTATCGAATTTTTTATATAAATTCACTGAATTGTTATAATTAATTACTATAAGCCACTCTAGCCATGAGTTTTATAAGAAACCCATTTGCAAAAAAGTCAGAATTCGAACTGAAATTCAGTAAAATGGATAATCAGTATCAAGTATATAGGGAAAAACAATTGCTCTATGTTGGAACTAAGGAGCTATGTCAGCGATACATTAGGAATTCTGTGGCATAGATAAATCTACTAAGTTCTATATCAACTGCCTTCATTTGCTCAGATTAGCCATCAATTGTACAGATATCAACCTGATCTGGTGTAAAATTTATCTATTGAACTACTCCTGTCAATATTCGCCCGTTGATGACCAATCTATTATCGCTCAGGGCAACAATCTTCAAAATCCATGGTTCCGGACTGGGGCTCTACATCCTTAAAGAGACGTTAACGAAACTTGAAGGGGGAACTGAAATAGACACACAAATAGGTGAAGGAACGATCTTCAAGGTATCGCTACCAAAGAAACTAGGGGGTCCAACTGTTTAGTAATCTGACAACTTCTATCCATAAATGAGATCAAAATGATGCGTAGCTATCGAGAAAACCTGGATAAGATATTGAACCAGGTCTAAATCAAATAGTATACATCCATTTCACCAAACAGTTGACTATCGACTGCCAGCTAAACACCAGTATATATGCACAACTTTTCCACAAATGAAGCATGCTCCCAAAAAGGAACGTGCTTCTCTTTTTATTTGTAATATCTTTTGAAAGCTGTGGCAGTTAGTCCTCAGCCAACGATCAATAGCTAAAAAGTCAATTCTGCATGTACCTGATTTTTGATACCGAAACAACCGGGCTTCCTCATAACAAAACTGCACCAGTCGAAGATCTCGACAATTGGCCCCGATTGGTTCAAATTGCCTGGCAGCTACATGATCATCACGGCAAGCTGCTCTCAACTGGAAACCATATTGTAAAACCAGATGGCTTCACAATCCCTTTTAATGCTGAAAAAGTTCATGGCATTTCTACCAAGCGTGCACTCGAGGTAGGAGAAGATCTTGGCGAGGTATTAGAAAAATTCAGTGTGGATGTTAGAAGAGCAGAAGTTCTTGTTGGTCACAACATCGAGTTCGATAACAAAATCATTGGAGCGGAGTACTTACGCACGGACAAGGAAAACCTACTTGCGAATGCCAAAAATATTGACACGTCTACCGAGACGGTAGAATTCTGCCAATTGGAAGGTGGACTTGGTGGTAAATTAAAGCAGCCAAAATTAATAGAGTTGTACACAAAGCTCTTTGGTGAAGGTTTTGGCGATGCCCATGATGCCGCCTATGATGTAGATGCTACAGCCAAAGCATTTTTTGAATGTCTCAAAAGATCGATCATCAAACCCATTGATGATACCGACCCCAGTTCCATCGATTATGAGGCACCGAAACTTGATGATGCCAATTTCACCACAAGAAGAGAAAAATCAACTGGCAAAATCGGTGACAAAGAGGTAAGCGCTGAAGACATCAAGGGAGCATTTTCCCATCTTCATGGACATTCACAGTTCTCGGTCCTTCAAGCCACCCCCGATGTTGAAACAATAATAAACAAGGCCAAGGAATACGAGATGCCAGCCGCTGCTCTTACAGATCTTGGCAACATGTTCGGGGCCTTCAAATTTGTAGGAACTGCATTAAAAGAAGGAATTAAACCCATCGTAGGTTGCGAATTTTTTGTGGCAGAAGAGCGGCTGAAGCTGCAATTCACCAAAGATAATCCTGACAAAAGGTTTCGCCAGGTATTATTGGCAAAAAATAAAATCGGATACGAAAACCTGATCAAATTGAGCTCCATTGCCTATAGAGAAGGAAATTACGGACTCTTTCCAAGGATTGACAAAGAACTCATCCAACAACATTCAGAGGGGTTAATTGCACTGAGTGGAAGTATGGCTGGAGAAATTCCACATCTTGTTTTAAATGTAGGTGAGACACAAGCCGAAGAAGCATTGCTTTGGTGGAAGGAATTATTTAAAGATGATTTTTATCTTGAATTGAACCGGCATGACCTGGAAGAGGAGAACCGGTTGAACGAGATCCTGGTGGAGTTTGCCCGCAAACATGAAGTAAAACTCATCGCATCGAACGAATACTATTACCTGGATCAGGCAGATGCGAAAGCACACGATGTATTGCTTTGTATAAAAGAAAATGAAAAACAAAGCACGCCAATTGGGAAAGGCAGAGGCTTTCGACCAGGACTACCCAATGAAAACTACTATTTCAAGTCACAGCAAGAAATGAAAGAAGCTTTCGGAGACATTCCCGAAGCAATTGAAAACATAGCTGAAGTTGTAGAAAAAATTGAAGAGTATAGCCTTGAGCGGGATGTTTTGCTTCCAAAATTTGACATTCCAGAAAAGTTCATTGATGTTGAAGATGAGAAGGACAACGGGAATCGGGGAGAAAATGCTTACCTGCGACACCTCACCTACCAGGGTGCAGAAAAACGTTACGATCAAATTACGGATGAGATCAGGGAACGCATTGATTTCGAATTAGCAACCATAGAAAATACCGGATACCCCGGGTACTTTCTTATCGTTCAGGATTTCACTGCAAAAGCCAGGGAAATGGATGTATCGGTCGGACCCGGAAGAGGTTCGGCAGCCGGATCAGTAGTTGCCTATTGCATTGGAATCACAAATGTTGATCCAATTGCCTATGATCTTCTTTTTGAGCGTTTTCTCAATCCAGATCGAATATCACTTCCTGATATCGATATCGACTTTGATAACGAAGGACGCGAAAAAGTAATAAACTATGTGATTGAAAAATATGGTGGAGACCAGGTAGCACAGATCATAACCTACGGAACCATGGCGCCAAAATCGGCCATTCGTGACGCAGGTAGGGTAATGGAACTGCCCCTGCCGGAAACGGATGCAATTGCCAAACTCGTCCCCGAACGACCAGGTGCCAGTTTTAATTCTGTCTTTAAAGAAGTGAAGGAGCTTGAAGATCTGAAAAAAGGCAAGGAACTCCCATCTCAAGTCTTGAAGCAAGCAGTTGTTTTAGAAGGTTCACTAAGAAATACAGGTGTTCACGCATGTGGAGTTATTATTACTCCGGATGATATGAGCAATTTTGTGCCTCTGGCCCGGTCCAAAGATTCCGACCTCATGGTCACCCAATTTGACAACAGTGTTGTCGAATCAGCCGGGATGCTAAAAATGGATTTCTTGGGGCTCAGAACACTTTCGATTATCAAAACATCAGTTGAGAATATTAAAAAAAGACATGGAATTACCATTGATGTTGATGCCTTGCCACTGGATGATCAAAAGACCTATGAGCTCTATCAAAGAGGGGAAACCAACGGGACCTTCCAGTTTGAATCGCCCGGAATGCAAAAACACCTTCGTGCCTTAAAACCCGATCGTTTTGGAGACCTCATTGCCATGAACGCTCTGTATCGTCCTGGTCCGATGGAGTACATTCCAAATTTCATTGCCCGAAAGCATGGAACCGAACAGATCGCCTATGACATTCCTGATATGGAGGAATACCTCGCAGAGACTTATGGAATTACGGTCTACCAGGAGCAGGTAATGTTACTTTCCCAAAAACTGGCGGGATTTACCAAAGGTGAGGCTGACGTTTTACGAAAAGCGATGGGTAAAAAGCAACGGGAAGTGCTAGACAAAATGAAGCCCAAATTCGTAGAAGGAGCAAAAACCAATGGTCACTCTGAAGAGAAACTTGAAAAGATATGGAAAGACTGGGAAGCATTCGCAGCCTATGCTTTCAATAAATCTCACAGTACCTGCTATTCAGTTGTTGCCTATCACACTGGTTACCTGAAAGCCAATTACCCGGCGGAATACATGGCTTCTGTGCTCACGCACAATCAAAGCAGCATAGAAAAAGTGAGTTTCTTCATGGAAGAATGTAAGAATCGGGGAATCAAGGTACTTGGTCCACATATCAATGAATCGGACCAGGATTTCGCTGTAAACAAAGATGGAGAAATTCGATTTGGGATGGGTGCGATAAAAGGAACTGGCGAATCAGCCGTTCAGGCCATAATTGAGGAACGTGATGCAAATGGACCATTTGAAGACATTTTCGACTTTGCTAAAAGAGTAAACTTGCGAACTGTAAACAAAAAGTCGTTCGAGAGTTTAGCCAAGGCTGGCGGTTTTGACTGTTTTGAAGGTTTCCACAGAAGGCAATACGTAGAGCCGGATGACGAAGGAACTTCGATCATTGAAAAAGCCATTCGTTACGCAAATCGAATGCAGGAAGAAGAGGCCAGTAATCAATCGTCACTTTTTGGTGGCTCAAATGGTACTGACATTTCCAAACCCAAGGTCGGTAGAATAGAGCCATATGGCGACATTGAGAAATTGAACATCGAGAAAGAGATGGTTGGCCTGTACATCACTGGTCATCCACTCAACGAATTCAAATTTGAGATGGATTTTTTGACCAATTGTAGCATCAATCAATTGACAGATCTGGAAAAACTGAAGGGAAGGGAAATAAAAATTGGAGGGATCCTGAGCGATGTGCAGCATAGAACTTCCAAAAAAGGAAATCCATTCGGGCAATTTATTCTGGAAGATTTTGGAGACAACCACACCTTCTATCTATTTTCCAAGGACTATATTAAGTTCAAACCCATGCTTGAAAAAGGATGGTTTCTCTACATTTCCGGAAGCGTTCAGAACCGGTGGAACAGTGAAGAACTTGAGCTCAAAATCCATAACATCGAACTTCTAAATGAGATAAGGGAAAAGATGACGAAAGGCCTGGAACTAAATGTCAGGCTTGAGGATGTGAATTCGATCATCGTTGATGAGATCGAGCGCATTGCAGGATTGTTCCCGGGAAAATGTGTGCTAAAATTATCACTATCAGGAGTTCACGATGACAGAGCAATAAATTTGGATATGTTGAGCAGAAAGTTCACAATTGATCCGTCAGATGAGCTAATTAAAGAATTAAAATCTATAGAAGAGGTCAATTTCAAAATCTTATCAAAGAATTAATGTGTCAACTACCTAACAATCCTGACGAATCTCATCACATGATAAACTATTCCACATATCTTTGTGTTCACCTATTAACACAAGGATTAATAAAATTTAAAGTCAAATAACAATGTCAAAACCTGTAGAAATAACTGACAATAATTTCAATGAAATTATCAATTCAGACCAGCCAGTATTGGTGGATTTTTGGGCTGAATGGTGTGGGCCATGTAAAATGATTGGACCGGTTGTTGAAGAATTAGCTTCAGATTACGATGGGAAAGCTGTTATTGGGAAAGTAGATGTTGATGCCAATCCTGAGGTTTCGGCAAAATTTGGAATTCGTTCCATTCCAACACTTCTGGTTTTCAAAAATGGTGAAATCGTTGACAAGCAAATCGGTGCAGTGCCTAAGAGCGTATTAAGTCAAAAACTTGATGCACAAGTGGCCTAAGAA
>JANQEC010000317.1 GCA_028278585.1 Cyclobacteriaceae bacterium
ATAATGCTTCTCGAAGAGCTACAATAAATCACCTGTCCATCAAAAATTAAGCAGCGCCTTCAAAACACCTGCACCTACTACATTTAGTGCTTCTTGCTGCTGATCAGCAGCCATTTGATTGCTCACTTTCCATTTGTACGTTGTAGCGATAACAATTTCATGATCCGGAACAACCAAAATTGTCTGACCTCCATATCCTTGAGCCATGAATCCTCTCACGTTCTCATCGCCTCCGACCCACCAGCCATATCCGTAGCCTTCCTGGCTTCCGAAGAAACCCTCAGGTTCCTGTTGAGATGTAGCATCTTTAATAAACGCTTTTGAAACAATCCTTTTTCCATCAAACATCCCTCCATTGAGGTAAAGTAATCCGAACTTAATCATATCCCGAGGTTTCAATTGAAGCCTGGACCCACCATGATAATGGCCGTCATTGAGCAATTGCCATTTCACTTTTTCAATTCCCAATGGTTGAAAGAGATGCTTATTGGCAAATTCCAGGGTGCTCATTCCTGATGCCTCGGACAGAATAACAGAAAGTAAGTGAATGATCCCTGTGCTATACTCCCATGATGTCCCGGGAGGATTTTCTATAGGTTTGTCCAGGACGTATTTAAGTGGGCTCTTAGAATTGATCCATTCATCAATTTCCATATCTCCCATTACCTCTCTCCACGCAATTCCGCTCGTCATGGCCATCAAATGTTTTATTGTTACCCCTTCCTTACCCTTTGCATCTTTTCCCAGGTATTTAACAATCGAATCATCAACCCCACCAATAATTCCTTTACCTATTGCAATTCCAATCAAAGTAGCCATTACACTTTTGGTAACTGAACGAACATGCTCCAGGCTATCTGATGGGAAACGATCAAAATATTCCTCAGCAATCAATTCTCCATTCCGACTTACAAGTAAACTCCTAAGGTTATTGGTTTTCCTGGCCTTTTCGAAAATTTCTTCAAGTTCCGGAGAATTTTTGGGTGTGTAGTCATCTGTTTTTTTCTGCCCGCAGCTATGGAGACACAACAATACGATCGACAGAACACCAATGAATTTCATTATTTCATGTTTTGAGTTCGAATAGTGGCTGATGTGTTCATCACATCTTCTGGGTCATAAAAAAGGGTGGCCTGGTAACCTTATACAGAGCCTTTGATAACTGGAAACCCTCCCATGGTTGTCCTGAAGTTAATGTATGAACCATCCTTATTGATCTGGTAGCGATTGCCCCTATTGATATGTTCATTCACCAGGGCAACCGGTGCTCCACCAGACCTTTTTTGCTCTCAACCTGGAAAACAGATGAAAGCGAGAACAACAAATGCAATAAATTCCTTCATTTCATATTTTGTAGATCAAACGCTCCACTTAACAGCATCATTAGCTGCGGGATATGAGTGAATCTTGATCTTTCTGGCAAAGACCATTCATTTTTAAGGTGAGCCATGGCATCATCATATTGCCCTGCAATTGTGTATGCGTCCGCAAGTCTTAGTAATGATGGCAAGTGTTTTGGGTTTTGTTTTAATGCAAGCTCATAAAAAGGTAAAGATTCTTTCCCATACCCATCAACCATAAGAATCCAGCCAATGTTCGCAAGGTTGGTTGGCCAATTATCAGATTTGTATTTTTTGTCTTTCGAAAGGGTTTCAACGAGCTTCAGCCCGCTTTTTACACCATTCTCCTTTACATCGTTGTAAACCAGGCCCACCGGATTGTCGCGTCCATCTTTCTGATTTACGAAGGAAGCTTTTAGGTAATCAATCGTGTAGCTTGTGCCCATGAAGTTGAATTCAATGTTTATCTCTTCTCCAAACATGGGATTAGCAGCCCATGGTCCGGCTGTGCCAAGGTCGAAATCTTTTCTGTTCAACTTAAGGTTGCCTTTTACCATCATCAGGTCAAGGTTGTTCATTGCTTTTCGCATAATGGTTGGTTTTTCCACCTGAATAGTGACTTCCTTGGTAATATCCTTGATATTGATTGTTCCGGTAAGATCAAACCCTGTTTCAGTCAAAGCAACATCTGATCCTTGAAACCAAATGGCCGGGTATTTTTCTGTATTCAGGAAGTTTTCTCCTTGAAGCTCCTCATCTCGCCTATCATGGGAAGTGGTAAATCCTTCGGAACCTATTCGAATGGTTGCGGAGGTACTCATTATATCCTCGGGATCATAAAACATGTTTGCCTGGTAAGCTTTAATTGACCCTCTGATAACAGGAAACCCTGCCAGAGTGGTTTGGAAGGTGATGTAAGAACCGTCTTTGTTTATTTGAAAACGATCGCCCATATCAATCTTATTTTGGGCGAATACCTGGGTTGCTCCCATGACCAGGGTCAGCATCATCATTCCAATTTTGAAACCAAAATGTGTTTTCGGTGTTTTCTTTTCCATGTTATTTTATTTTAGATTTTTGACAAGAGCATATGCTCGGGGGCAAATTGCATTTGAATGCAATTTGATCCTACATGGAACCGTGAAGGTTTTATGAAGAAATGGTTCAGGAAAACCTGTTAACCAAAATGAGATTATGTAAACTCTTAGTTTGAAGAACTACTTTCGATCTCTTCGATCAGTTCATCCACGGTGAGTTCTCCGGCAAACGAAACCTCAACACGTAAAGCTCTTAATCCGGTTACTCCCTGTAAGTCTTCAAGGGCATGGTCTTCAAATCCCTTTTTCACGTAACCTTTTGCAGCAAGGAATTCAAGGTACTTACGGTACTCTTTGGCATCCTGATCTTGTGAATAAATGATTGCTATCCGACCTGGCTGGGTAATCCGTTCTGTTGTTCCTTTGATATGTGCCTTGTCCACTCTTTTTTTAATGATCTCATATCGGGCATTGTAGGCCCCTTCTACATCAAATTGTTTTTCATCCATCCGGAAATGAACAGATAGTGGTGTATTGTAAACAAGGATAAGTGATGCGATCTCAATTGGTGTGCGCAGGTCTTTTTGCATCGATCGGAATTCGTTCTCCATCTCACACATGACCACCAACTGCCATAAGCGTAGATTCCTCAAGTATATCTTGTCAAAACTCTTATCTCGTGCAATAGATTGACCAATATACATGTTGTACTCTACTCCATCCGTTTTGTATCGCTCAAAGTAATGAGGAAACATTTCCTGAGCTCGGACTTGCCTATCATCCAGGTAAGATGCCAACCGTTGATTGATCAGGTTTACGCTTGTGTCATATTTCTTTCGCTCTTCGTATACGGTATTCAATTCCGGATCCAACAATGCATTGTATTGGTCGATTAGCTTTTGTAGGTTCGGATCGCTTTGTTTAAGGTGATCAAAGACCGGATAAACATCTGACTTAAGGAATGAAAGTATCTTGTGTTCACTGCCAGCTGAAAGGCCTTTTTTCAACTCTGATTTATAGGTGTCAAGACGGAAAATAAGCTCTTCATAGGCCGGCATTTTGGTTTGTTTGAATGCATGCTTAAGTACCTTATTGACTCCATTGATCTGCTTAATGAGGTCGAAACTTACAGCTTCATTCCGTTTAACTGACGAGCCCTTAATATCCATTTGACCATAAAGCGGATACAGGTTGTTGAAGACAATGTCTTTAAAAATCGGTTGCTCATTGTGAAGCTGCTTGTACATAAATTTTTCTGCCTCTTCTTCAAAACGCCATTTTACCGATGGGTGTATGGTCGTACACTCCTGCTGAATAATAGCTTCAATACGATTCTGTGCTTCATCCATAAACCGCTTATGTGCCATGGCCAGGATCGGAATTACTTCATTGAGAATTTTGAGGGTTCCATGGTTCAATGCATACCTGTCACGGGATGCTAACTCCATAAAACCAAGGAGTTCATCTTCGATAACCAACGGGGCCACGATATAGCTATTAAACTCAGAGGCAGCAATTATGCCCGATAATCCTCCATTAGCATGTTCATGGTAGATTGTAGCATCAGAAATGACCAGTGGTTCTTTTTTGGTTAGCAATTGTCCATAGGTATAATCACACATCTCAGTCTCACAATCTAATGACTCACCTTTTGACAAGAGTATACTCTTCACACCTTCTTTGTTTAAGGGAAGAAGTTTATTCTTATCAAGTGTGAGCACACCAATATGCAATTCTACATCGTTAAGTAGTGTCCGAATACTTTCTTGTATTTTCTCAAATGTGTCATCAGATTTCTGCAGCAAATTGGAAGTGATGGACTCCATTGAATGGTCCAGTGTTGTGTCTACCATGTTGATGATATTGACACCCCGCATGATCCAGCTATTTGGCGGAAACTTTTTCTTCCAGAACTTGATATCCCCAAAATGATCGATCAGTTCCTCAAAATCCTGACGTGTGATATCAACTGCTTTTTTAGTGGGGATAAACTCACACATATCCGCGTTGATTAACATCTTATATGTTCGAGTCAGGTTTTGGTCTTTGTTAAAAATCTCTTTTCTTAACGGCCCACCGCCTGGAACAGGGAAGCCATAGTAGCTTCCCAGGATGAAGTAACAACAATACAAGTAGAAAGTATCTTCATCTACCTCTTTCATATCGAATGAAAATTCCTTGCCAGATGCCTTTATAATATTATCAAACCTGGTTGACGTATGGATTGGGTTAAAATAGAACGGAGGCGTTAACGCCTTAATTTCATTGGTGAGCAGGGAATCAGGAAATAATACGCGGCAAATTTTCTGTATTGGCTTTTTGTATTTGTTTAGTTGTGCTAAATCTATTCCATCCCGAAGTTCCGGATATTTATCAATCTCTTTGAGCAGCTCTTTTGCATAATTAGCAGCACTTTTATCTGCATCCGTTGCCATCATTTCCAAAGTCTCAATGACTTTAAAGAAACTTATCTGCATCACTGCAGGAAACTCAACTTCTTTTCCATTGTAAATCATAGCCTTGCTTTTCTTCCTGAGTCTGGCCCATTTCTCTATAAATTTAAGAAACAGGCACTATTTCATAGGTTTTCTGTATAGATATTTGAATAACGCAAATGTTACAGAGTTGATTCAAAAAACTTTTATAGAAGATACCGGTCAGGTTTCCATCGAGCGTAAGTCCCATCTTGACGAGATTCCGTGCACACTCATCTAATGCTTGAAAATTGGATATTTTAAAGATGTATCTTGCTTAAAAGTCACCGGTAACAACTTTAATACTTTCGTAATGAAATACATTAAACAAGCCACCAAAACCACTCCTGAAGTGATCATCGATCTTTCTGAGGCATCCATCAAACTTAGCGGTAGATCAAGCCCGGAAAACAGTCAGGCTTTTTATGCCCCTCTAATGAGAGTATTAAGATCTAACAAAATCAACACCACGCAAGTGCATATGGATTTTGCCTTTGAATATTTTAATACAAGTTCATCCAAATGTTTGTTTGATATTTTCAGACAGCTTAAAAGATTACAAATGTCTGGCACGAGTATCAGTGTGAATTGGTACTACGAAGCTCACGATGATGACATGCTTGAAGCAGGTGAAGATTATGATGACATAGTTGAATTGGACTTCAACTTTGTTGAGCATGTGAAATCTTCAGATTTTTCGTAACCAGTCTTATTCTCAACCTTGTATCTGGTCTAGTTTGGCATGACCTCTACAATGGAAATTGGATTCCGAAAGTTGTTCCCTTTCCCCTTTCGCTTTCTATGGTGATTCTTCCTTTATGTCTGTTTACAAATTCCTTGACCAGAATTAAACCAAGTCCCGTTCCCGATTCGGTTTTAACCTCTCCCGGACTCTGACCAAGTTGAAACAATGCATTTTTCTCTTCTTCGGTAAACCCCTCTCCTTGATCCGAGACTTCTATTGCTATAGAATCGTCACCCTGGTGGCCTGATACATTCACTTCAGTGTTGGCTTTGCTAAACTTGATTCCATTCGAAACCAGGTTCCTGATAACAGTCGAAAGCATATTGCGATCACCTTCCAATTTTATTTCTTCGTCAACATTACTAATAAGTTTAATCTGCTTGGCGGAAGCGCTCGCCCCTAATTGAAAAAACACCTCGTCTACAAGTTCATATAAAATAACCACTTCAGGATTCCACTTAATTTGACCGGTGTTCACCAGCGACCATTGCAACAAGTTGTCAAGTAGTTTTGAGGCACCAAGAGTTGCCGTTCCTAGTTTTTCCATTAGTTCATCCGTTTGATCTGCGTCCAACGACTTCCTGTTCCACAGGTTAACAATTGAAGAAATAGAGGTCAGTGGTCCTTTGAGATCATGCCCAATGATGGAAAAGAATTTATCCTTGGTCGTATTCAGTTTATTTAATTCCGCATTTTGAATGTCCAGTTTTGTCTTTTGAAACTCAATCGTATCAACGGATTCTTTTAACGTAGCATTTAATTGCTGAAATCTGACCAATCGATACAATGAGTAACTCACAAATGCAACGATCATTACGTACCATCCGGAAATCAATAGGTTTATGTTTTTACTTTTTTCACTGGCATTGATGTAAGCAGTTCCAATCTTGAAGGTTAAACCGTACCGATTGAATTCTGTATAGATATACTCATCTTCATCAATCTCGTAGTTTCGGAAATAAAACGGATCTTGCCTGTCATGATGAATTACAGATCCATCATAGGCTCTTTCTCGATCAAATTCCTTGTCATTAATGGTGAATCTAAAGGCAAATTCACTTGATGATTCCAAGTTGTACACAGGATCCATAATTGCCTTGAAATTGATGATTGCGGCGATGTAACCAATTAAATTCCCTTCTCGAATAATACCAAAGTGGAGTGGAATACCCACCCAACCCTCGACAAGATTGGTAGCCGCAAACAAATGAAAAGCTTCATCAATCATAGCTTCATCAATCCTGGCTAATGAGGCTTGGTCTCTAAACTCACCAACTGATCGACCAATGAGATCATTCGGATCAATCTCATTCCTTGTAAAAGAATATTGAAAAATGTGATCTTGGTCGATGTATGAAATGATCAGCGAATCACTATAGTTTAACTCTTCAAGTTGATAATTCACGAACACAAACAATTCGTTTTGACTTGGAAAGGTTTCTGAATATTTGAGGTACGCACGTATCCCCGACATAAGGTATACGAATCGATCAAGTGATTCTGAAAATTCAATCGATGCTCGATTATTGACACTTTTTAACTGAGCTTTTTGATTTTCCATTTCACTTGCATTTATATGGTCAATAATCACATAAACAATAAGGGAACCTACTAGAAGGACAACTAGTAGCAAAATCAAGTGGTGACGAGCGGAAAACCGATAAGAACCCATGTGTGCTATAGAAAATTAAAAAAGAAAGGTGAAATTGGGGTTAGGTTATAATTAAATATGCTTCCCCCAAGGACAACAAGACTACTTAAAAAGTTCATTCCTCATATGCCAATGTGGTTTATGATTCCCAAAGAGAAGCTATTGAAAATAGACGTAACAACGATCGCTATGAGGATCAAAATGGATACATAAAGGAACGTTTTAATTATCAGTTTTATCCCGAATGGTTTTCTCCACAGAAGATTTTTAAGTAGAAATTCCTCCAGGGTCGCAAATATCAAACCTATGAAAGACATGACTAATGCGATCATTGATACCGCAGGAGAAAAGTTGGTCGAATTAAGAAAGAAATACTTTTTACCGGAGACGTGCTCAACACCTCAGCCAGAATTCAAGGTCTATGTAACGAAGAACAGGCCAATGTTCTTATCTCAGGCGATCTATTAGCTGTATTGGATTTGTCGAATGATTACGAAACAAGCAGCAAGGGTGAATTTGAGCTAAGGGGAAGGGACAAAAAATTGAGCTGTTCAAAATCACCAGAACATGAGTTGAACAGCTCAAATATAATTTCTAACCTAACATTTCCACTTCTCCACTCCCTAAGTGGTAATAAGCAGGTTGGATCTTGACATTTCCAGAATCGACCGCATTTCGAATAATTTCTGAACGATTCTTTAATTCTTCTGCCGTGAGTTCCGCATTCTTCTTAACAACTTCTGCAATAGAAGCATTTTCCGATGATGCGGCAATTGCTGGAGCAACATGGCTTAGAAGGTGATTCAAATTGTACCCGTTATCACCACCATTCACGGCTGCTGTCACAGCTCCGCAACTTTCATGACCCAGGACAACAATAACCTTTGATCCAAGGTGTGCTACTGCGTATTCAATGCTAGCCATTGATGATGTATTCGCAATATTCCCAGCAACACGAACAACAAATAATTCTCCCAAACCAGTATCAAAAGCTAATTCTGGTACTACACGGCTATCGGCACAACTCAATACAATAGCAAATGGCTGTTGACCACCTGTGAGAGAATCTCTTCTTGAGCCATCCTGCTTTTCCCCATTAAGTTTATCTGCTACAAATCGTTTATTACCTTCATTAAGTCTTTCTAAGATTTCATTTACTTCCATTGATTTATAAGTTTAGTTGAGAATTACTTGAACAACATAAAAATAATGTAGAATGTTTTATTTTATCAAGAGGATCCTAATCTCTAATCATTTACATTAAATCGTTCTTCAAAGAAATACCCAAAAGTAGGTATTGATATAACGATAATTTCTTCCGAACTTATAGGCTCAAATTCACCATCAACCATGAAAATCAAGCTCAATAAGGAGTGGTGGAACACCATTAAGAAATTTGGTGGCACCATGCCCTACTACTGCTATCCAAAAAACCTGCAAGATCTTGTTGCTCTGATCCAACGAGCCGAAAGCGAAAACAAGCGCATCAAAGCGGTTGGTTCAGGTCATTCTTTTTCAGATATAGCTCTTCCTGAATGCTATTTGGTTGACCTGAAAAAAATGAATACCCTTCTTCCCTTGAATAGGGACTCTATAAAAGAGAAATTCAACCATATGAACCTTGTGCATGTCGAAGGAGGAATAAGTGTACAAAAATTCAACAAGCGAATGGAGCAACAGGGCCTATGTGTTAAGAACATGGGAGGGCTGGACGATCAAACGTTGGCAGGAGCAATCTCTACAGGCACACATGGCACTGGGATTAACCTTCCTTCTTTTCCAGGTATGGTTAAGTCAATCGTACTCGCTACCCATAACGGAAAATGCTTGCGAATAGAACCAAATGATGGCATAACAAATAGTGATAAGCACAACGAACCAGGAATTGATTTGATCCAGGATGACACCTATTTCAATAGTGCATTGGTGAACCTGGGTTGCTTTGGCATCATTTATTCATTTATTCTCGAAATGGAGGATATA
>JANQEC010000110.1 GCA_028278585.1 Cyclobacteriaceae bacterium
AAATGCGAATGGAGGTTCGAATCCCTCCGACTCCACTTTATTAGGATTTGAGAACCAAAAAACCGCTTGGTTCGTCAACCGAGCGGTTAATTTTCGTACTTCATATAACTAGCTTAATTTCTTAATCAGATTCATTTGTCTATCAGAATGGCCATAGTATTTCAAATCTGATTCAAAAAATGTAGCCTTATCTAGAATGGCTTTCATGTGAGAAAAGTTTTCGAAACTGTACTTTCCATGGTACCTACCCATTCCACTATTTCCTACTCCACCAAATGGAAGATTGGGGTTGTTAACCTGCATAACAGCTTCATTAATTCCCCCGCTTCCAAATGGAACTTCAGAAAGAAATCTTTCTTTAACATTTTCGTCATTTGAGAATAAATAACCGGCTAAAGGTTTTTCAAAGCTTTTAATTATGTCAAAAGCTTCATCGATGGTGTCATACTCTACTACTGGAAATATTGGACCGAAAATCTCATCTTGCATAACTGCATCATCCAACGTTACATTGTTCAAAACAGTAGGTTCAATTACTCGTTCCTCTCTATTCATCTTTCCGCCATAATAAACCTTTTCAGGATCAATCAATGAAGCCACTCTATCAAAGTTTCTTTCGTTGATAATGCGCACGAAGTTGTGATTCTCAACTGAGAAATCATTCTTTTTGATTTCATGAACGATTCTCTCAAGAACTTTACTTTTTACACTCTTGTGCACCAAGACGTAATCAGGTGCAAGACATAATTGGCCTGAGTTCAAGAATTTTGACCATACCATTCTTTTTACACCTACTTCAATGTTTGCATCTTCAGTAATAATAGCTGGATTTTTTCCTCCTAATTCTAATGTAACACTAGTGAGATGCGGTGCTGCAGCTTTATTTACAATCTTTCCAACTTGTGGGCTTCCTGTAAAGAAAATCTTATCATATCTCTGATTTAGCAGTGCAGTAGTTTCTGGGATTCCACCCTCGACCACATGCAGGTATTTTGGATCAAAATTCTCATTAATTAACCTGGCCATAATCCTACTTGTTTCGGCTGGAAGCTCGCTAGGTTTAAGGATGGTCGTATTGCCTGCAACCATTGATCCAACAACTGGAGTTAATGACAAATTATAAGGAAAGTTCCACGCACCAATTACCAATGACACTCCCAATGGTTCCGGAACCAGATAGCTTTTGGCAGGTTGATTAAGCAAATTGGTTTTCACTTTTCTATGTTGTACCCACTTTCTTACATTCTTAATTGCGATCTCTAATTCCTCATAAAGTGGGAATATTTCAGTCAACTGATTATCATGCTTCGACTTTCCAAAATCATTGTAGATGGCTTCATGAAGTTCATCTTCATGTGTTTGGATCAAGTCTCTGAATTTCTTCAATTGCTCAAGTCTAAACTCAACTGGTAGCGTAGAATTACTTTTAAAGTACGCTCTTTGGTCATTTACTAAATCCTGAATTTCTTGCTCAGAATAATATGTTGTTTCAACTTCTTTGGTTGCCTCAACTTCTTTAACTAATGTTTCCATTTTATTGTGTTTTTAAAAATTTTGATTATGCAGTTACCTCTTGACTTTTTCTGATTCTTTCTACCAATCTTTTCTTAGGTAGCAATGGAGCTACTGCGAGCTCAACTCTTTGAGAAAAAGGAATACCAGAAATAACCTCAAGTTCTCCTTCCATCATTGCCTCATATCCATCTTTTGCTACATCTGCAGCATTTGCAGGTTTCTTGTAGATGGCTGTTTTATTCATACCAGAATGATTTCCAAAACCAGTTTGGGTTGCGCCTGGTAATAATGCTGTGATAGTTACATTCTTGTAGTCATTTAACTCACCGTAGATAGATCGAGTCAATGATGTTACAAAGGCTTTGCTAGCGAAATAAACCGCTTGACCAGGACCAGGGATTAGACTTACGGTAGAAGAGACATTAAGTACTCTTCCTTCATTTCTGTTCACAAAATCTGGCAAGAAAAGTTTAGTAAGTGCCGTCAATGCAATTACATCTACTTGAATCATCGCAAGGTCTTGCTCCCATGTTCTCACATGAAACTTTCCAACTCCGCCGAATCCAGCATTGTTAATTAGGTACTTGATCTCGATATCCTTTTCTTGCAACTCATCATAAATCTGTTGAGGTGCATTAAGGTCAGTGAGATTCTTAGTAATGGTATATACTTCTACACCATATTGATCTTCCAATTCAGTCTTAACCGATTGAAGACCTTCTTCATTGAGGTCAACGGCTACTACGTCGTTACCTTTTGCGGCATGAATCCTGGCAAACTCTTTGCCGATTCCGCCTGCTGCTCCAGTAATTAAAGCTGTGTTTTTCATTTTCTTAAATGTTTAGTTTTTTGTTTGTCAACATCGCATCGCTGCTTTGTTGAATACAAATTTGAAGGGAGGACTGATGAAAAAATTTACCCTATGGTAAAAAGTGAAGAGTTTTTAATTTTTCTTTGTAAGATTCAGACTGTCAGCTAGTTAAATCCCAAAAAAAGAATTCTATCTCAAGGCATACGCCTGAGCTAATAAAGCTTCGGTTAGCGGTCTTTAATCAGGAATGTGAGCGATCTAAGGATTAAATGGAATATCTCAATGACCAGTAGCCTTTCGTAAAATAGGACAGTGGCATTTCAATAGATATGATCAATAATTGTAGTAATGTGAGTAATCCCTTTTTGCGTCCACTTTTGTTTGCTACTAGTTGTTTTAACGATAGAGAGGATTCGAACTTAAAAACCAAATCTTCATCTTTTTGACCAGTTATAGTTTTCCAGTCTTTGATGCAGTCTTTGATCATTTGCGTCTTTTGAAAGTTCTTGATTTCACTATCACATTCTATAGCAACAACAGTTTGATAGTTATTTCGGCCAGTGGCTTTTAGTCTGCTCAATCGAATCTTATACCAGATTACTTTAGGTCTGCTGGCACTCAAATGAGTTTGATAATTCTGATAAATGACAGTCTGAAGGCTTTTTAACTGCCGATCAGAAAATTGTTTTGCACCAATTGTAACGATAACCTTTTGCATGACGGTGGTTCTTCTTCTCAATCTTAATCCACTTGTGCAGCAAAGTTGATGGTTAGTTAAATCAGAAATTTTACCCTATGGTAAAAAACACTTAATGCACTAAATTTTTTCTAATTCTGCTTAGGCTCTGTTGTGTAACTCCAAGAAAGGTTGCTATGTGAGAAAGTTTTGCTTTTTGGAAGATGAGAGGATGCTCTTCGATTAGCTTAAGATATCGATATTCAGCAGTTTCGGTGTGAACACTCATTACTCTGCGGCTTAGTTTCATGGCAAACTCCGTGAACAAATTTTGAAAAGCTTTCGATGCACTTAAATTGTCCTCCCGAAGTTTGTCTAATTGATCTCTTGTGATCAAAAGCAATTCAGAATCTTCAAGAGCTTGAAAATTAATAATGTTTGTTTCCTCCTTGAAAAAGCTGAATGGCGAAGTGACCATCATATTAGCTGAAGAAAACCAATGCGTGATTTCCTGACCCTCAATGTCTAAATAGTAAAGCCTGATGAAACCCTTTGAAACAAAATAGAAATAATGGCACCGCTGCTTGTGTTCTAGAAATACTTCATTCTTACTTACACTCTGCGTTTTCAACTCGAACCCTAGGTCGTGGCTCCAATTCAATAACTTCTCCTTAGTAATGTATTTATCAGTAAGAAACATTTCGTAGTTGTTCTATTTGAATCAAGATAAATAGAGAAATATTTCTTTGCAATTTGAGAATCTACCATGCCATGAAATTATGCAGTGAATGGCGGACTTTGGCATATTTGAACACGACATATAAAACCACAACTATCTGATTTTCAGTATAGATAGGATTTAGGTCAAATGATTCGAATCCCTCCGACTCCACAAAAAACCCTCTTTACAGCTGGTATTAAGGGTTTTTAGTATTAATTCATGCCACGAAATCCTGATTTCTTTTGCCATTGTAATTTTAATGTAGTCTAATTATGACTAGCGTCGGGAGATTTAGAATGGATACAAAGAAACTTATAGAACACATCCAAAGTCATGTGGAGCTTAGTGAGCAAAGTGCCAATAGATTAATTGGTTATTTCGAAAAAAAGGAAGTAGGCAAGAAAGAATATTTGCTCAGGGCTGGGATAACTTCCCGTGCAGAATACTTTATAGTAAAAGGATGTCTGCGAGTCTTTGTCATAGATGCGAAGGGGGGAGAAAACAACGTCAGATTCGGTACCGAAAACTGGTGGATTGGAGATTTTGCGAGTTTCATGAAAAAACAGCCTGCTAGTTATTTTATTCAAGCTCTTGAGAAAACTGAAGTTTTATTTATTAACAGGACCAAGTGGGACCATCTGTTTTCAGAAATTCCTGAAATATCGACTTATTTCAGAATAATGTTTGAAAATGCTGCGCTTGGACAACAGTCATTAATAGCTCAACACATTTCTTATACTCCTGAAGAACGATACCAGGAGTTAATAGAGAATCGCCCTGAACTCTTACAGAGGGTTCCTCAAAAGCACATTGCAAGTTACTTAGGTATAACTCCCGAGTTTCTAAGCATGATTCGGAGAAAAATTGCTGAGAACTGATTTCTTAAAATATTTTAATTCTTTTATTGACTCCCATCCTGACTTTTGCTATTGATCCTTTGGATCATGATTTCAAATAAGTTAGGAAAATGAAAATCATCGAAACAAAATTCGAATTACCCCTAAGAGAAGGTGAGCCACCACAAATTGGGCAGGTACCACCCCAACTGCAGTATACTGACCAAAGTCCTAAGGATATTTATGGAAAGTATCATGATTGGATGTTTAACACATTTCCAAAGGTGCGTAAAGAGCCCACTCGAATTTCGGTACCGACGACCGTGGCTATGTGGTTGGATGAAAAAGAAAATGTGGGTCACATTGATGCGTTCATGATCCCTCCTGGAGGGAGGGAGTTTACACATCTTCACGAAGATGGAAGTATTCACACAATTGTTGACAGTGATACCGAAGATGAGATTCTTTCCAAAAACTGGGGCGTCCGACATATGTTTTATGACAGGGGCATTAAAGAAATTTTGGTGTATGCCCCGCGAAATGACGAAGACCTTGAGATAGTCAAAACAGTAGTGATTAAATCGTATGAATATGCAACGGGTCTAAAATTCAAGGGAGGATGAAGAGGCTTGAAAGAATTATACAATCATAAAATGAAGAAAAAAATGAATAGAGTATTAAATATGGTAGTTGTTGTGATCACCCTGGTAACATTGGTTTCCTGCGGGGGCAATGCAGAAGTAAAGCGTCTAAAATCGAAGGTTGCTGAACTTGAAAATGAATTGGATCGCTTCCGAAAAGAGAAGGAAACAGTAAGGAAAAATCTATCTCTCTATGATGAACTCGATCTTGAAGCTTTCAACAAGCGAGACATGGAGCGTATTGCAGAAATTCACGCACCTAATGTGAAGGTCTACAATACTGATAATTCATTGACTGAAGGGATGTTTCCAACACATGAAGCCGAATTGAATTTCCTTTTTAAGACGTTTTCCGATTTTGACATTTATGAGCATCCCATTGGATTTGGTGAAGAAGATTGGACTGCTGGCATAGCGAAGTGTCGGGGAACATTCGACACACCAATGACACTACCAAATGGTACGGTTATTCAACCAACCGGTAAGAAGTTTGAAGTACGAGTAGCAACGATTGCAAAATGGGAAGATGGAAGGATAGTTGAGGAATGGCTGTTTTGGGATTATCAAGATTGGTTTCGTCAGATTGGTATCATACAATAATGTAAACAATTCCATGCCACGAAATAATGCCATGAATTGCACGATTTTGTATCACTTTCATGGCATGCATTTCGCTAAGTAAAATCAGGGTCTGGGAGAGCTTTTGCCAAAAGGCATTTATTGTAAAATCATTGTAACCCCACTTCGTTGGGCTTTTCGTTTCGTCTTCAGATCTCCCCTGCAACCTGCCCGTTCGTTAAGAAACTTTCATCGAAAACGTCGAACCGGGGGAAGATTTTTTAACGCTAAGTTCGCTCCGATTCCACCCTTCGCCTTCCATAGTTCTGCAAGAACGAAGGTGAGCATTGTATCACCAGTTAAATTACCCTGCCACCAGGTCCACCCGGAACTTCAGCCATCTTATTACAATGAAAAACTGAAGGACAGTACAGCAGCCATTCATGTTTTCATTCTTCTCTCAGGCATTCTACTGGATTGCCAAATGCAGCGCGAATGGTTTGAAAGCTAATGGCTCCTCCAACGATCAAAATCAGCACCAGCGTGGAGCCTAGATAAATCCATGCACTAACACTAATGCGCGCTGAGAAATTCTGCAACCAATAGTCAATGGCAAAATAGGCGAGCGGCCATGAGATGAGGGTGGCAATCAAAATGAGCCGCGCAATCTCACTGGAAAGCAACCGGATCAAAGTGGTAGCACTTGCGCCTAAAACCTTTCTGATGCCTATTTCTTTGCGTCTGATGGTTGCTGTGAACGCAACTAAGCCTATTAGACCAAGACACGCGATAAAAATCGATAGACCTGAAAATACAATCAAAATTCGTCCTGCCGTGACTTCAGACTTGTACAGGTTCTGATACTCCTCATCGAAGAAAAAATATTGAAATGGCATACCCTGAGAATGTTCATACCATGTTTCTTCTATTGAAGCTAACGTTTGTCGAACATCTTGCGTGGTAATTAGTTTTATGTTCAGATAACCATTTGTGTTGGAAGGGTCCAACTCAAGTGTGATCGGCTCTACATCTTCATGTAGTGATTTAATGTTATAATCTTTGATGATGCCGATGATCGGAAGTGGCCTTCCTTTCTTCCAGACAGAATTTAATGTCTTTCCAATGGGGTCTTCGTACCCAAAAGCTTTTGCCGCTGACTCGTTGATCACCACGGCATCTGAATCTGAAGCAAATTTCTTGGAGAAGAACCGACCGGCAACCAAATCCAATCCCATCAATTCCAGGTGATCGTGCGATACCTGGTTGTTCTTAAACACGAATGTTTCATCATGTGGATCATCGTCTTTACGATACGCACGGATAATGTATTCTTTTCCAGGAATCGAAATGGCGTTGGCCACAGCTTTTACGTTGGGATTTCTGCGAAGCTCTTCTTTAAAGGTTTCCAGGTTCTTGCCCAGTCCATCAGGCCGCTCTATCACCAACACCTGCTCTCGGTCAAAACCGAGGTTTTGGCTCAGCATGAAGTCAATCTGATTGTAGATCACTAAAGTGCCAATCACGATGATGATCGAGGCTGAAAACTGCAAAGTGACCAGGAAATTTCTGAGCCAGCCAGATTTTGCTCCGAGGCTAACCTGGCCCTTTAGCACATTGATAGGCTTGAACGCAGAGAGAACAAATGCCGGATAAATTCCAGCCAGTAAACCTACAATAAGTGCAACGACGATCATTCCAACCCATATCATTACATGGGTATTAAGACCATAAGCCAATTCTTTTCCGATCAGCTCATAGAAGAATGGTGTGAGTATATAAACGAGTAGTAAGGCAAACACACCGGCCACCAGGGCCACCAGCATGGAATCCAGCAAAAACTGACTAATCAGATTGCCTTTGGAAGATCCAATCACTTTTCTAACGCCGACTTCTTTTGCTCTGGATGCTGAATGGGTAGTAGCCAGGTTGACGAAGTTAAAAATCGCAATCATCAGGATCACCATTCCGATCAGCCCGTAGATATACATGTAAGACACTTTGCCGGTGGGTTCAAATTCCTCTGAACTGGTGGACCGCAGATGGATGTCTTTTAAGGGCCGTAAGTAGTGACCTGCATGGTTGCCTTGAGCAACCCATTCTTCGTATGATGTTCCGGTATAAAATTCAATTTCCTTTCCAATGTAATCGGAGACAATTTCATGCATTTTCTCCTCTAGTGCATCCGGGTCTGCTCGGTTATCGAGCAAAGCATACGTATGGACATTTGTCCCGATCCACTTGCTATTGTTCAGCCTGGGTATTGAGATCATGGATGCCAGCAAATCGAACTGAAGGTGGGAATTAGCAGGAAAATCAGCAAATACACCTCGTACCGTATAAAAAGTAGTATCCTCATCGATGGTAAGGGATTCACCAATCGGATCCGAATGTCCGAAGTATTTCTTTGCATAGGATTCTGAAAGCAGAATGGATTTAGGATAATCCAATGCAGTCTCACGGTCTCCTTTTATTAGCTCAAAGTCGAAAAGACTGAAAAAAGCAGAGTCGGCATAATAGACTTCATCTTCCATGATTTTCAGATCCCCTCGCCCAATAAGTAATGGACGACTCTTCGTTATTCTACATGCATTAATGACCTCAGGGTATAGCTCAACCATTGTTTTGGCGAGTGGAGCGTTGGTCACAGCCCGGTCTTTTGCTGCCGAATGCCCTTTGGTTTTGGATTCGCTGCTCACCCGGTAGATTTGTTCGTATTTCGAATGAAACAGATCGTAGTTGGTTTCATTGATGACATAGAGGGCAATAAACGCAAAACTTGCAATGCCCACAGCTAATCCTGCAATATTGATCGTGAAGTAGCTACTGTGCCTGAGCAGGTTACGGATAGCAACGAAATAGTAGTTTTTTAGCAGTGCAACACGTGCCACTCGTAGCACTGACCGTTGACGAGCATGGTTCCAATATTCCTCTTTAGCAACTTCTGGGATATCCCCAAACTCTGCTACGGCCAATTTAAAGGCCTCTTCTTCTTCCACACCCTTTGCTTTTAAATCTTCGATGTGATCCCGTAGGTGCAATTCCATCTCCTGGAGGATCCCCGTGTCAAAAGCCTGGAACTTACCAAAGTTCTTCAGCCACAATTTTATTGAGTTTTCTAAGTCAAACATGTTTATTTGGTTGATTGTTTAGTTTCCCATAGTGTATCCAATACCGAAAAAACCTGATTCCACTGCTCCTTTTCTGCAGTCAACGCTTCTTTCCCTGCTGAGGTAATCTCATAGTACTTGCGTGGCCTGGATTCCCCATTTAGCGTCCATTTGGAGACGATTAGTCCTTCTTTCTCCAATCGGTGCAAAACAGGATAGAGCATTCCATCCGAGTACTTCATCTTTCCTCCAGACAATTCCTTGATCTTCTTGATAATCAGGTAACCATAGCTATTGCCTTGTTTGAGTATCCCAAGGACGATTGGTTTTGTGGATGCAGCTGTTAAATTCTTCGATATCATGATGCGCTATAAATCTAATATTACAAAGTAAATAATTATTCTATATACATAGAATGTCAAAGTATACGAAAGACAAGTATAAATGGTTGTGAGGAAAATGGAGTTGGTATGGATCCACTCAATACCGAAACCAGAATTAATCAGAATTTACTTATGGATATCAAAAAATTGTAACGGTTGACCCATGTCGCGAAATCATGCAGCGAAATGCAGGTTTTTGCAAGCTCTACTCAGCATGGAATTCAGCTAACTAATTGACTATCAGTATATGAAGGGATTTAGGTCAAATGATTCGAATTCCTCCGATTCCAATAAATTCTGAAGTTCTAACTTTATAATTCGACTGCACCCCCTTAAGAAATCGCGTTTTTCCTTTTGTGGTCAATCTTCTGAACCAGGATAGCAGATGCTTGTGAATAGTTATACATACCGTTATCTTTAGCCCAAGTTATAACCACCAGTTATTTAAATAAAGCCAATGAATTTTTCGAGTTAGTACGCCATCATCATTATGATTAATGACTAAGAAAATTTATGCTCATATGAGATTAGCCTTCTCGATCTTCATTTTTGTTGAGAGTATCACTAGTGTTTTTGCTCAAGAAAAACCTATCCATTCTGTAGAAGTAAAGCCAGAGTTTCGAGCTCAGGAAAGATCAATCCCAATCGACGTGGTTGCAGTTGAAGATGATGGATATTATATGCATTACTCTCGTGGGAAATATGGACAAGGGTCAGATTTTTTGATACGTTTTGATAATGACCTCCAACCAACCAATGATATAACAGAATTTAGCTCTTCAGGCACTAATATTGACACAATATCAACAGTCGGGTTTATACAAGGGAATTCCTCTTTATTACATATATCAGTTTCAAGAACTCCGAATTCAAGGAAATACTTTAAACGTGTTTTCGATCTTGACACTAAACAGTTAGGTCTCCCCGAACTTATGGCAGAAGTGAAAAGTGACGAGCGTAGTGTTTCCAAGGCGTTCGAGACATTAATATTTTCAAAAGATACTGCTCAAATAGCATTCATTTATACAGTTCCGAATCGGAATAGAGATTATCAAAAGCTGAAAGTGTTTAGAATGGATGCAAACTTTAGTACACTTAGTGAAGAAGAATATGAATTTCCTTATTCAAACAAATCCTTTGCTTTTCAAAAAATCAACCTTGGAAGCCAAGGACAGATTGATATCCTTGCCAAGGTGTATAATAGTGAAAGAATTCTTTATGGAGAGAAGAATAAGGGATATCAATATTTGGTTTACCAAATTCGAGATGGTGTTCATGAAAAAGCAATAATTCAGTTTCCGAGGCTGCATGTTAAAGGCTTAAATATGAACATTTCTAAGACTGGTGAATATTACTTAACTGGATTATACTCAATTGATGATTTTTATGGTGTCAGGGGGTGTGTGTTTGCGAAACTTGGTGTAAACGGAGAAATTGAATCCAGAAAATTGATTCCGTTGGAGCACGAGTATTTCACTCAACTGGTCGAGCCTGGTAAAAAAAGAGAGAGAATTATTAAGAAGCTTGCTAATGGAACATTCGAGGAAGGAAAGCAGGTTTTTGATGGCACTGTTTATATTGAAGACAGGAATCTATTCATTTTGATTGTTGAAAGAAAATGGATAGTTAGCTCTAATTATACGACAACCTATAATACACTCGAAATAGGTTTGATTGCCATAAATACTAATGGAGATATTGAATGGGCCAGGAAAATTGGTAAGAATAACTCTAAGACCAATGCATTTATATATTCTAGTTTTGGTCTGGTTAAACGAGAGAGGTCCCTAATGTTTTTCTATGGTGATCATATTCAAAACCAAAATCATAAATATGGCCGCATGCCCAATGCTTTTTCAATGAATGGAGTCAATTATTGCTTTGCTGCAGCATCAGTTGATTGGTCAGGCAATGTGACAAAAAACATTGCTGTTAATGTTGAAGATATTGGGAGAACAAGAATACGTCCAGGTCTAAGCAGGTGGATTGATGATAACTCCATCTTATTCTTCGGACAGGACATCTCCAATCTAAAAAATCAGAGATTTATTAAGATTAATTTTCATGAAGATTGATTTGAATGAGAACCTGATAGATTCATTGAGTACCATATTACGCTTATCCTTTGCTTAAATCAATTAATCCTCTAAAAAACTCACCGAATATTCTCACGTTTGCTGTAATGATGCCACCTTTGCAATCTAAGTGATGATTGGAATACACAGAATTGTTGCCTCCTTACTTGTTTTTATAAGTCTAGCAAATACGTGGCTTGTTCCGCTTATCTATCTTGATTTCGAACTTCGCAAAGAGTATATCGCTAAAGTGCTGTGCATTGAGAGAGATAAGCCAATCACTGTCTGTGGTGGTAGCTGCTACATTACCAAACAACTTGAGAAAGTATCCGAACAACAGGAAAAAGAGGAAAAAACCAACACTCCCTTGTTTGTTTTTTTCTTTCAAAAAGTACCTTCTGTCTTGATTGATCTAAGTCCTGGAAAGCTAAGTGAGTTGGATTATTTGGCTTACCAGGAACCCTTGTACTCCGAGCCATATCTTTCAGGTGTTTATCATCCCCCAAGCTCCTGAATTTTTCCATACCCGAAAGGGTCATTAAATCATTTCGTTTTAATCGATTAGAAAACAGTTGGTCTGCTTGAGCAGGTTTATCCTTTGTTTTCTAAGTCATTTAAATCATACAACTATGAACTTAAAATATATATGCTATCACGCACTTGTTGCGTTGATAACTTTCTCCTGCTCGACACCTGAGCAGCAACAAATAATCAGGGCCAGTCCGGAGGCTTTGGTTATTCCCGAGGTGGATAGTATTGTTTTCAAATGTCAACCCTGCGGAATTCCCTGTGATACAATTGAATTTCACGAGCCAGGTATTTGCCCGGTATGCAACATGCCTCTTTTTGCCAGCTATCACGGTCTTGAGCCAAATGTTGAGAACCCACTAGCGGAAAAGAAAGTGGCAGTACTTGTGTTCCCTGGTGTGCAAATCATTGATTTCACTGGGCCTTTTGAAGTCTTTCAATCTGCCGGTTGCAATGTTTTTACGGTGGCGAAAGAGAGCGGGCAGCTAGCAACCTCAGGGAACTTGCAAATAGTTCCGGATTACACATTTGATAACTGGCCCGGAGCCGATATCCTGGTTGTCCCGGGAGGAAATGTGAATAATTCTGACACCACAATCCTTAACTGGATCAAAAGTGCCAACAGTCAATCGGAAAGAACACTGTCTGTTTGCAATGGCACTTTTTTTCTTTCTAGTGCAGGCTTGCTTGATGGCCTGACTGCTACAACCACTTTTGGTCTCGTAGATGCCTTACAGGAAATTACTCCTACAGCGACAATCGTAGATGATCAAAGGTATATTGACAGTGGACATATTATCACTTCTGCAGGACTTAGCTCGGGGATAGATGGTGCTTTATACCTGGTGTCACAGTATTTAGGTGAAGGTAGGACTAGAGTTATCGCTAATAGTTTGGAGCTCAATTGGAATCTGAAAAATGGTTACACCAGAGGCTTACTTGCAGATCGACATATACTGCGGATCAGGGATGTTTTTAGTCCGTTTGAAAGATCGGATTTCACTTACGGTGGAAATACGGAAGAGTGGGAGCTAACCGTGAAGCTTCAAACAGATTTCACTATTCCGGAGATCATGGTGCTTATTGATACACAATTGATACGGGTAAATAAGTGGACCAAGGTGCAGCAGCAATCTAATTCCAGCCGATGGCAGTTCAGTGATCAGTATGGCAAGGTGTGGACCGGACAGGTCATCATTGCAGACAGATCATCAGATGGCATTGAAGTAGCCATAAAGATTACACAACAGAAGGACGATCAGGTATAACGAATGTCCTTTTATAGTCTCATGTTTAACGATTTATTCAGCCACTAAATGAGGTTTGCAAGAATCATACTTATCGGTGTGTTAGTCATTAACAACCTGTCGAGTTGCTTTCTTGTTCCACTCGTATACGCTGATTATGAAATCAGACGGGACTATATAGAAAAAGTCCTTTGCATTGAGCGCAATAAGTCCATCACGACATGCAAAGGGAGATGCTTCATCAATGAGCGGTTGAAGTCCATCACCCAACAGCAGGAAAAGGATGAAGAAATAACTCCCCGGGCGTTTACTTTTTTCTTTCAGGAGCGTGGTGAACAAGAGCTGTCCACCCCTTTTCATTCATTCACCAATTGCCCCCAGGTGTTCGGCTCTGGCCCACCACGGTCACCATTTGTACAGGGTGTCTTCCACCCACCCAACCATCTGTGATCATTTCTCAGTAACCCTCGTGCGGCAGGACCGCACCAATCAAAACCAATTTTTTTATTTAAAACGCTTTTAAAAATGATAAAGAGCATAACAATACTAATGTGCAGTGTTGCTACTGCATTGTTTTCTTCTTCCTATGCACAGGCAACTGTTTCAAGGCCTGACAGCCATGCCCCGATTGGGGTGATGGGAGATCATACTCACGCCAAAGGAGAGCTGATGATTTCTTACCGGTTCATGACGATGTATATGGATGGTAGTCTTTCCGGGACTGACGATATTTCTGCAGATGAGATCGCAACAACTATCCCGAATCGTTTCTCAGGAGTGACGGGCCAGCCTCCAACATTGCGGGTGGTACCTACCGATATGCGGATGAATATGCACATGATCGGTGTAATGTATGCACCTACGGATAAGCTGACGCTGATGGGTATGGGAATGATCTTGTCTAACAACATGGATCACCTTACTTATCAGGGAGGCATGGGGAATACCGTTCTGGGCAGCTTCACTACAGAAACATCCGGCTTCGGTGACTTGCGGATTACAGCGCTATATCAGTTGACGGAAGATTTTCACGTAAATCTGGGTGTCAGTCTCCCCACTGGCTCTATCGAAGAGGAAGGTCAGGTGCTGGCTCCGAATACGATGGAGCCTACGCTACGGCTGCCGTATCCAATGCAGCTTGGCTCAGGCACTACTGACCTGCTACCGGCGCTCACGTATTTCAGCAAAGGTGAAAATATGAGCTGGGGGAGTCAACTAAATGCCACGATCCGAATGGATGAAAGTGACAATGGGTATTCACTCGGAAATCAACTGGGCTTCACCGCATGGGGAAGCTATATGATTGACAAGTGGGTAAGCGGTTCATTGCGGGTTGGCTACCTGACTAGAGCAAAAAATGACGGCACGGACCCGGACATTGTAGCTCCGGTACAGACAGCAGACCCGGATTTTCATGGAGGAAGTCGGCTTGATCTCTTGGTTGGTTTGAACCTGATCGGGCAGTCTGGCTTTGTGAAAAACCACCGACTGGCGTTCGAATACGGACTCCCTGTCCTTCAGGATCTGAATGGTCCGCAACTGAAGACGTCCAACGTGCTGACCATTGGCTGGCAATATGCATTTCAAAAGTAACTGGTATGAAGCTCATTTATTTACTTGTCCTGGTGATTGCGGTGATTGGCTGTAATTCTACCAGCGAAACAACAAAAGAAGATCAGCTGTTGAAAGAAGTCGTGCGTATTCATGATGATTCCATGAAGGATTTTGGTTTGCTAATGAGGCTAAAAAGACAGCTTAAGTCATCGATGGACTCTTCTCGACTTGATGAATACAATCAGGCCATTGAAGCTCTGGAGGATTCACATGAAGAGATGATGGAATGGATGCGGGCTTTTACCGCCCACTTCCCCGATGCAGGATTAGATCATGCAGGTCACACACCTTCGGATGGACATCACATGAAAGACGACCATCACAACGCTGTTAAGTCTGATGATATGTTGCAATTGCTTGAGATCGAGAAGGAGCAGGTACTGAAACTAAGTAGTCAGACGCAACGAGCGATTGAGGAAGCTCGGGCGCTATTGCAGAATCCTGATTGATTTTGAAATAAAGAGAGGGGAATTGGGCCCGATCATTGTTATATACTAAATATCTTTAATGTATGAAACGGTTACCAATTCTCCTTCTTTTCGTGATTGGCTGCAGCCAGACTGAACCTCTTGAACTACCGGAACCGGAAATAGAGGCTAGCGCTGACCTTTACTCACTCGAATCATTGGGTGATGACACCTACAGTGTGACAGAAGCAAGTATTGGGAAGGCTTTCTTTTCCCAGGCAGGAGACGTGGTCACACTTACCATTGAGCTACATGGAATGACTCCGAATTCATCCAAAGCTGTTCATATCCACAATGGCAGTGTTGACGCTCCGGGAAGGCACTGGAACCAACAGTCTCTTTATGCTTTCTGCACCGAAACCAGTCTGGGGGAGCCTTGGGCAAAACCTTTTGCAGGAGACGTAGGAAATGTGGATATAGATGCCAATGGTAATGGTCAGTTAACCCTTCATACTGACCTTTGGGCACTGAATTCGGGTGATGCAAAAGATATTCTGGACAAAGTGATAATTGTACATCAGGACCCGGAAGATTTTCTTACGGAATGTGATCCTGCACACTCCCACGATTACCTGCACTCCAACCTTAAAATAGGTGGCGGTTCCATAAACCTTCTCACGGACATAGAGCAAAGGACACAAGCTAAAATGACCCACTTTCCGGATTTTACTATATGTAAATAGAGCGAAAAGCCTTTGGCAATCATCGATAACAAAGAATGCTTGCAATGGTGAAGTCGAATAAAACTGAATCAGTTACGAGATTCTCGCTGCTCCAATCAGACGATGAAACTCACAATCAATAAATGAGTTCACCCTAAAGGTGTAGATATGAACTCAACTACATATTCATACACTACTATTTAAGAGAGATCACTTTCAATGATAGATGGTCTTGTGGTGGAAATAGAAATGGGATCACGTATCATTCAATGAATTGTATTTTTTGTTAAACAGTGTGCAGGCAGTTTTTATAGGACAATAAAAAGAAAACATTGAACAAAAATATGAGGGAGTAGCCATAATTATTTCCTCACTAAGTTGTTTCAAAGGTTAGATTAGCGTATCTTATCGTGTTCGCAAACCGCTAAGATGATGCGACAATTGTCACTACTTAGAGCCACGTTAGGTACAATTCTTCTTACCTTTTACTTTTCTGTAACTGGTCAGTCGTTCTCCAATATCAGAGCTGAACTCATTGATGGTCAAATGAGAATCACTTATGATCTCATTAGCAACGACCCAAGTGGAACCTTTAAAGTTGAACTCAGGTCAAGTGTGGATGATTTCCTAACTCCTGTTAAAACCGCGTCAGGAAATGTTGGAGAAGACATTAAGCCTGGCAGAGGATTGAGTATTTTCTGGAATCCGGCCTTAGAACTGCCTGAAGACTTTGATGGACAGCTTCAGTTTAAACTGGTCGGCGAACCAATGGCCCCGCTACCTAGACCCGATGAATCAATTTCGTTCAGTAGTCCAGGACCAGGAAGCAAATTCAAACGTGGGAAAAGCACATACATAGAATGGACAGGAACAGGAATTGCGAATTATAAACTAGGGTTGTACCAATCAGGAATTAAAGTATCTGATATCACCACGGTAAGCGGAATCAACTCATATTCATGGGTGGTCCCTGAAAATTTGGAACCAGGGACAAGTTACGAATTACGGCTCTCCGGAAATGATGATGAGATCTCTAGTGAGACTTTCACCATCAAGGGTAAGACACCAATATTCCTGGTTATTGCTCCAATAGCAGTGGCAGGAGGAGTTGTCGGAGTTCTCGCTTTTGGAGGTGAGGGAGGTTCTGATCCACTTCCACAGCCGCCCGATCCTGGTCAATAAAACATTAAAAAAATAAACCATGAGATACACACTAATTACACTAACTACATTGATTGTTTTGGTTGCTACAGCACAAATCCCACAAACATTGAATTTCCAGGGCTTTTTAACAGATAGTCAGGGCAATCCGACTACCGCGACACAGAACATGACATTTAGCATGAGGCGTGTGGCGGATAACAACACAGTGTGGACTGAGACTCAAATAGATGTGTCGATTACCAATGGTTTATACAATGTGCAATTAGGTTCCGTAACCCCTTTTTCTTTTGCTTTTGATCAGGAATATGAATTGTTTGTAACAGTCAACGATGAAACGCTGACACCACCTATTCCACTTACATCATCAGCGTTTGCACTTGGTGCTTATTCTGTATTTGGAGATACCAATGTTTTTCCATCGGATGGAAATGTTGGCATTGGGACGACGAACCCTACTAGCCTGCTTCATATGGTTTCTGAGACGGGAGGCGCGAATGCGTTCTTGTCCAGTATAAAAGATGATGCATTTAGTAACCTTGTCTTGTTTAGAGGAAGGGGAAGCATTGGTGGTATAAGCCCTGTTTTGACAGGAGATCTACTAGGAACCATGTCATTTTCAGGTCAGACAGGAGAAGCTTTTGCCACTTCCGCAGCAATAGTGGCAGAGGCAGCAGAGGACTTTGGAACCTCAATGGGTACTAATCTTAAATTTTATACAGATGTTACTGGTGATGGGATGGTGGACATTACAACCGCCAGAATGACAATAGCCAATTATGGTTGGGTTGGTATTGGTACTGAGACTCCAGCGGCAGAACTTGATATTTTGGGAGCAGATGCTAGTGGCGGAGTTAACGCTAGGATTCAAAATACGGATGCAACAGGTTGGGCCGGGTTTAATCTAAGAAATGATAACAGAAGTTATTCATTATCCATTGGTGGAAGCACGGCAAGTACAGCACCAGATAAGTTTTACATATTTAATGGAGCAACTTCTAATGCTGCTTTTGTTATTAATGAGAGTGACAAAGTTGGGGTGGGAACTGTAAACCCTAACACTACCTTGCATGTGGATCATGGAGTCAATGGATCAGATGTTGAAGGTCTTTCAATATCACGGCTAGGTGCCGACCGATGGACTTTATTATCTGCTATGTCTGATAGCAATTTGGAGTTGTACTACAATAACACACTTAAAGGTGAATATCAAGCTTCAAACGGTTCCTATGCTATTGCTTCAGATAGAAGATTGAAAAAGAACATCTCACCTGCAGCCTCTTATCTTGCTCAAATACTAGCTATACCTATCAAGGAATTTCATTATAAAGAACAAAAGGATATGGATCAGAAAGAGATAGGTGTGATTGCACAAGAGTTAATGCCAATTTTCCCATCTCTGGTCAATACAAAAAGCAAATATCTGTCAGTAAACTATTCAGGGTTTGGGCCAATAGCAATTAAAGCCATCCAGGAACAACAGGCTATTATACGTAAGCTTGAAAAAGAACTTGCAGAAGCGAGATCAAAAAACAAAAATTTAGAATCTGAAGTCAATGAACTCTCCTCTTCGATCAAGCATATCGAAGAAGTGTTGAATATCAAAACAGGAAAAGCGTCAAAAGCGAAAAACAAATGATAAGGTCCTTACGGACATATCGACCTGGTGACATTTTACGACTCATAGCTTTATGTTTGTTGGTGCTCATGTTTACAGTAACATCTGCACAATTGTCCCACACCAAAACAGTTTTGGATAATGGGGGTGGATCAACAGTTAGCACAAACTGGAACGTTACAGCAAGTATAGGACATCCCATTATTGGTAGTTCGAATAGCACAGACTTCAAAATATCCGCAGGATTTATCAAGGAGAACTTTGAAGTTATTGGTATAGCAACTATAACTTCTGAGGTTTTACCTGACTTTTATGAACTTGGAACAGGCGGATTGACACTTTCGATTACTGTAAATAATGAAAACTTGGTGAATCAAATGACCTTTGCATTTAGAAAGCTGTCTTCTCCAAGTGATACACCAAGTCAGCAGACACTCACTTCGGATGGTAGCAATAATTACTCGGTCACATTAACAGATGATGTATTTTCAGATGATATTGGCATTACCTATAGTTTCACGATCTCAAGCGTCAATGGAGCACAACTCGAAAGAAGCAATATTACTTATCTGGCTGTCAGTGATGGGGCAGAGCCAATACCAGGTCTTCGGTTTGGTTCCGCCGTAAGTGATTACCAAATTATTTCAGTTCCTTACGAGCTGGACAATAGGGGAGTGTTAAGTGTATTTGATGAGTTGGTACCCTATGATAATACCCGCTGGAGAATTTTTACTTATTCTAATGGTCAAACAATTGAATACAGTACTTTCAGCAACATTGAGGTAGGAAGGGGCTATTGGTTGATTGTGGCAGATCAAACTACCATTTCGCTAGGAGCAGGAAACTTGCCAACGCTCACACCAAGCGCTCCCTTTGAAATCACACTGGAACCTGGCTGGAATCAATTAGGAAACCCTTTTACTTACAGTATAGATTGGAGTGGAGTTTTACAACAAAACGGCAATCCAAATGGAATCAGTGATCTATTCCAGCTAAACGGAACTTCATTAGGATCTAATAACACACTCGAAGCATTCAGAGGGGGATTTGTTGAGAATTCAACTAGTTCGGCTGTCGTTGTACAGCTTCCGTTGGATCGCAGTGCTATTGGCGGAAGAAAAAGTGGAAGAATCTCCAATGAACCAATGCGTAACCCGATAGATAATTCTCAATGGCTGGTCAATTTAACACTAACGGATGGAACACTGACGAATCAATTGGGAGGAATCGGAATGCATTCCGACGCTAGTTTGCTTCAAGACCAATTCGATGTTTCACTTTTCCCAGTGCCATTTGAAATGGCAAAGATTAAGTTCGATGTGGGTGGCAAAAATCTCAGTAGAAATGTTGTTCCTGCATCCAACGATCATATCTGGGAGTTTGAAATCAGTGGATCTGCCAATGTGGTTGATCTAAACTGGGACAATTCCTATTTCGGGAATAATGAAATGCATTTGGTGCTTTTGGACCTTGATGCAGGAAGAAGGATTGATATGAGAGAGGACGATTCATATTCAATCTCACCGACCGGACCCCGAAATTTTAAGATTCTTTATGGAACATTTGAATTCATTGAAGAAAATGCACTTCCAGCTGCTTTTGGTTTGGGCGATCTTTATCCAAATCCATTCAATTCAGAATTGAATATTCCAGTTACAATCAAAGGAAAAAGAGAATTAACCTTTAACGTTGACATTGATATGCATGATTTATCTGGGCGTAAAGTCACCAATGTGTGGCAAGGAGAGCTAAGGCCTGGATTTTATGAGATCAAATGGGGACGTGATCTAAGTGCTGTTCAAATGCCACCTGGCGTTTATTACGTAGTGATGAATGTAGCAGGAGACAGTAATGACAAGATTTTAACGAAAAAAATTATTATTAAATAAGGAGATATGAAAAAGCTAATGACCCTATTCTCATTGCTTATCCCGGTGCTTATGATGGCACAACAATTCGATGGATACAGCAATATGGTGGCTGTTGATCTCAAAAAAGATGGAAAAGTTGACACCAAAGGAAAGTATTATGCACTTCTAATAGGAGTGAACGATTATGATGATCCGGAAATATTGGATCTGGATGAGCCATTGAGTGACGTCTTAAGTATGTCGGAAATACTAGCGAATAACTATACGTTTGAAACATCGGATATCAGGATATTAAAGAATCCAACACGCGCGGATATGATTGTGGCGCTGGATGATTTGTCTGCTTCGATCACAGAAAAGGATAACTTGATGATCTTTTACGCGGGTCACGGGTTTTACAATGAACAAACCAATCAAGGTTTTTGGCTACCATCGGATGCACAAAAGGACAACACGGCTAACTGGTTTAGGAATAGCACTTTAACTGATTACATAGGTGCAATTCCTTCCAAACATACATTATTGGTTTCTGATGCTTGTTTCAGCGGAAGTATTTTCAAAACAAGAAAGGCCTTCAACAATGCTTCAATGGCCTATTATCGATTAAATGCTGTAAAGAGTAGAAAGGGAATGACAAGTGGAACTCTCAATGAAGTACCTGACAAAAGTGTATTCACGAGATACCTGAAAACCAGGCTGAAGGATAATACGAATAAATACATGTCATCCGAAGAACTATTTTCATCCTTCAAAATTGCGGTGATGAATAATAGCAAGAACATCCCTCAATATGGAGAGATCCAGAATGTAGGTGACGAAGGCGGTGATTTTGTTTTTATTCGACGAGAATGAAAGATGAAATGTGCACTTCATTCCGAACCATGTAGATAGCAACTCCCTTATCAACTGAAACTATATTGATTATCGACTGATTATCAGTACATCCATAGTATAGCTCGTATACACCTGATCTGTAGGGTCGTTGAAACTTCATTTGTATCATTTTATAAATCGCGAACAGGTCCATAGTCACTCCGGTCATCTATATTGGAGTCACATTTAAGAACATTGCACGTGATCTTAATGTCCGGATCTACGTACTTATTTCTCACAACAAATACTAAAAGAATGAAAAAGATCTTACATCTGGCGGTAATAACATTGCTGCTATTCACTATTGTGCCAGTTGAGGCACAGAAAAAGAAGAAAAATAAGGGTGATGACCAACCTGCACAAGTTAAGAAGGAAGAAAAAAAAGAACCTAAAAAGATTGCTGATGAAGTAAAGAAATCCACCAAGATAGAAGGACTTTTTACACTCTATCAGGATTCTACCTATGGTAGTTTAGATATGGAAATTCCTGTGTCCGGAATTGATTCAGAATTCATCCATTTCTACTATATAGAGAATAGTGTACTTGAAGCAAGGTCATTTAGAGGAGCCTATCGCGGTTCCAGAATAGTTAGAATAGAAAAGTACTTTGATAAAATCAGGTTTGTGAGAGTTAACACCTCTTCCTATTTTGATGAAAATGCAGCTATCAGCAATGCGTCTGAAGCTAACATGTCTAATTCTGTACTATACAGCACAAAAATTAAGGCTGGAAGTGAGGAGGAAGGTGCATATCTAATCAGTGTTGATGATCTTTTCCTTACCGATGCCCTGGGATTTATCAAGCTTCCGTCTCCGGCAAAACCAAACCCTGCAGCCTTCAATCCCGGGAGCCTCAGCAAGAACAAAACAACATTCGATGATATTCGGAACTATCCGGCCAATATGGATATTTTGATAAACTATGTTTACGAGAATAAGAATCCCAAAAACTTTGGTTCTCGAGCAGTAGCGGATGCAAGAAACATCACAATAACTGCGCAACACAGTTTTGTTGCTGTTCCTGATAACGATTTTGAACCTCGCTATGATGATCCAAGAATAGGCTACTTCACGTGGCAGGTAAACGATATGACGTCTAAGTCCTCGACACCTTTCAGAGATCCTATCAACAGGTGGCATTTGAAAAAGAAGGATCCGTCAGCAGCATTGTCCGAGCCTGTTGAGCCAATCACCTGGTGGATTGAAAATACAACCCCCAGGGAAATCCGGCCCACAATTAGGCGTGCTGCACTTCAGTGGAACCTGGCATTTGAAAAAGCTGGTTTTAAGAATGCATTGGTTGTCAATGAACAGCCTGATGATGCAGATTGGGATGCTGGAGATATTAGATACAATGTTTTGAGATGGACTTCATCTCCAACTCCTCCCTTTGGCGGTTATGGTCCGAGCTTCACGGATCCAAGAACTGGACAAGTTCTTGGAGCGGATGTGATGTTGGAATATAGTGTGATTGGAAACATGAATCGTGGAGAACGAATCTTTGATAAAACCGGTCTGACATTTGGTGAAGTCAATGAATATCTAAGTCAATTGCCAGAGCATGAGCATTATTGTAGTGTAGGAGAATTTGCTCAGTTAAATCATGGATTTGGAATGGTGGCCAACGACGTTTTTGAGGTGGATGAAGCCGAGCGCGGGAAGATGCTTGAAGAGTTTATTTATTTTCTTATCCTACACGAAATAGGGCATACGCTTGGATTAAATCACAATATGAAATCCAGCCAGTTGCATCCCATTACGGACATTAATAACGAAGATGTAACCGGTGCGAAAGGATTGACCGGGTCTGTGATGGACTATCCATCCATCAATTATGCATCTGATCGAGACAATCAAGGTCAGTATTGGACCAAACGTCCTGGGCCATATGATGATTGGGCAATCGAATATGGATACAAGCCCGATGCTTCGAAGGAAGAACTGAATGCAATTCTTGATCGTTCTACCCAGCCTGAACTCGTTTTTGGAAACGATGCTGATGATATGAGATCTCCGGGAAAAGCCATCGACCCACGGGTAAATGTGGGAGATATGACGAAGAATTCAATTGATTACGCCATTGAACGTATAAAATTGACCAATTCAGTGCTTGATGAACTGTTAGACAAGCATAAGAAGTCCTCTGATGGATCTTATGACGAATTGCAATTGTCCTATATCATTGTGACAGGACAACAATTCCAATCGATTAATACCATTTCCAGGTTTATTGGAGGTGTGTATCTGGACCGTGCATTTGTTGGTCAAGAAGGAGCTACTCAACCTTTTCTACCTGTTGAGCTTGAAAAACAGAAAAAAGCGATGAATGCATTGTCATCTTATTTATTTGCTCCCAATGCGTTCAAAGTTAACAGCGATCTGTTTGCCCATTTGCAGCAGCAAAGAAGAGGGTTTACTCATTTTTCTAATCCGGAAGACCCTCGACTTCACAACAGGTATTTAAACATGCACAAAATTGTGCTAAGCCATCTATTGCATAAAAATGTGTTGAATCGCATAATGGATTCAGAATTATATGGTAATGGCTATAGTTTAACTTCGATGATGACTGATCTGAATAATGCGATCTTTAGTGCAGACGCAAATAGATCGGTAAATTATTTTCGACAAAATCTTCAGATTGAATATACGAACAGACTCATTGACATTATAGGGAAGAACAAAGAGCAGTATTTGCACGCAGTTCGATCCATGGCTTTGTACAATCTAAAGGCCATTCGTACCATTGCCTCGAAAAACGTTGGCAATACTTCAACAAGAGCGCATCGTCAACATTTAGCATTACTAATTGATGAAGCGCTTGATAAGTAGGTCTTAAGAGTTATTGATTTAAAAAAAAGCTGCCATTGTGCAGCTTTTTTTTTGATCAAAATGTAGGTGCGAAGATGGTGTTTGCTTTATCAGACGTGAGTGGGTATTAGATGAAACTCATCCAATATTAATTCCTCTTCTGCAACAAGTAGTGTTACTTAATTGTCATCCTGTGCTAGCACCTTCACGTACATGATGACACTCCAAATCTCTTCTTCCGTCAGCATTGTCTTGAAGGGTTGCATTAACCCTCTTCCTTCTGATAATTTCCAAAAAATAGCACCATCTGATTGGGTCAGGAAGTCTTCTTTGGTAAAATTCTTTGGTTTTTGTTCAAGGGTTTCTGCTATATCAGTCTCAGCATTGCCATACCTTCCATGACAGACTACACATTCAGCGGTATATAATGCTTTTCCCTTGTCAAGCACTGCCTGGTTGTCATCCAATGGGTTAACAAGTGCATCCGCTTCCGCCGGAGCTACCCATGGGGTTTGTTGCCCCGAGGCATCTTGTGCTTGTATGCTAAATAAGGACATTGAAAGAACCACAATTGTGGATACGAGGACTAATCTTGATTTTTCCATGACTCAGACATTTAATTGTCCTATCAAGATTGAACATTTCCCATTGCCTTCAAATGACCAATATCAGAGGTGTTATTGAAGTAAATCAATGATGGTTGGGTGAGAAGAGCACTAATCTTCCTCCTTCAGGATCATCGCGGGATTAGCATTAATGACTTTCATTGTATGGTTAAGTGTTGATATCACGATAATAATGAAGGTGACCAGGAAAGGAATTAGAAAGTAAAAGACACCCAGCTGAATTCTGTTTTCAAATCCTTCCAGCCAATTTTGCATAAAGAAGATGGCAAAAGGGATTGTAATAGCAAAAGCGATCACATTGATCAAGAAATACTCCTTGTTGAGAATAAGAAATAGAACAGATGATTTGGCACCAAGCACCTTTCTTACACAGATTTCTTTGATTCGTTGATTGAGAATGAACGAGGCAAGACCCAACAACCCAAGTACAGCAATTACAACCGCTATGGTTGTGAAAATGGTAAACAAAGACCTGAATCGCTGCTCATTTTGATACTGAGCAATAAAGATGTCTTGTACGATTTGACTTTGAAAAAGAAGGTCCGGGAAGATACCGGCAAAAATGCGCTCCATTTCTTCAATAGATCTCGAAAGGTTTTGAGAATCCAGGGTCAATGCAACGTTTCCTCCGGCTAAAGCCGTGTCCAGATTAAAGGAAAAAGGTTCCAGGGCGAATTGAACACCACGTTGATAGAAATCGCTGACCACACCAACAATTTCGAAATCATTGCCGGCGAAATTAATGTTCTCTCCAATTGCCTCTTCTGCAGATGTATATCCCAGCTTTTCAATGGAGTTAACGTTAAGAATAATGTTTCCTTCTTCTTTGCCGAACGATCGATCAAACAGCCTTCCTGCCCTCAACTCAATACCGTACAATTCGAAGTAATCATGATCAACGATAGTTCGATGGATAAATATTCCGGCCTTTTCACTATCTGTATTTTCTGTGGAATTTCTCCAGTTGTTTACTACCCCGGGAACCAGTGAACCAATGGCCACTTTATTCACACCCCGGACTTGAAGCAATTCATTTTTTAGCGCGTTCATTTTGCTTCTAAAGTCATCAGATCCCTGAACTCCCGGTGGAGTTTCCAGAATGATGGTTTTGTCAATATCGATCCCAAGATTATGTCCAATCATGTAGCTCATCTGGTTGTGAACAACCATCAGTCCCGACATCAAAAACAAAGTGAAAACGAATTGTATCCCCACAAGAACTCGACGTAGTGCAACTCCTTTTGCAGAATTCCTGAACCTTCCTTTCAAAACATCAATGGATTTGTAATTGGAGAGTACATGTGATGGATACAATCCCGATAGCAGGCTTCCAACAACCACGATTGTAATCATGAGCAGGATTAGCGAAGTATTTTGAAGGAAATTGCTAAAAAACTGGACTCCTGAGATATCCTCAAGCACTGGCGCTAAGGGGATCAGGATCAGAAAAGCAAGAACGAAGGCGATGAAATTTACCAAGAGCGCCTCAATCTGGAATTGTGTCTTTAGTTGAGATGTACCTGACCCCAGAACCTTACGAATTCCAACTTCTTTTCCCCGTGAGACCGACCGGGCAGTATTGAGATTGATGTAATTGATCCATCCAACGACCAAAATGCAGATAGCAACTATCGCAAATAGGTTAATTATATCAATGTTGTTCACTGGTGAGATCTCATTTTCAATTCCGGCAGTCGTATGAATTTCAGAAAGCGGCTGTAAAACAACATCATGATCTTGATTGAGTCGCTGGTTGATCTCTTTTCGATATTCATCTACCAGCTGATTCGTTTTTGACTCAACTACTTTAGGATCAGCATTTTCTTCCAGGAGGAGGTAGGTATGAAAAGAGAGCCATCTCCATCTTAATTGTTCAACAGTAAAATTGGGACCGAAAAACTGAGCATCATCTGCTGTTCTGATCAATTTTTGAAGCGGAAAGATCACATCTGCCTGGATATGTGTGTTTTTGGGGAGATCTTCAAAAACACCTGCGATCTTAGCATTCCAAACTTGCCCCATAACTCCGGAAACCTCGATGGTGTTTTCGAGAGCATCACCATTAGGAAATATCTTTTCAGCTACCTTTCTGGAAAGATAGATGGCGTCAAGATCTGGTGAGGATGTGGATCGTCCTTCCACCAACGGAAAATCAAATAGTTCAAAGAATTCAGGTGTGACAAAGATCACCTTCTCTTCCATAAACATTTGCTCTTCATAAATCAATAAAGCGGAGTTGGAAATGGAAATTTGTGCCGCTTTCACTACCTCCGGAACTTCGTCTTGGTAGTCTTTTTTAGCACCATAGAAAGTATCAGCAGTAAGTGAAGAACCCGAGGAAGTAGTCATTTTATTTGTGACACGATATAGCCTGTCGCCGTTTTCATGGAAGCGATCATAGTTTTTCTCGAACTGCACGTATTGCATGATGGCCATGAAGGCAACAAAACTTACAATCAACCCCGTTGCACTCATAGTAGTGTTCACCTTGTTTCGGGTAATGTTTCGAATAGAAATTTTCAGGTAGTTTTTCCAGATACTCATGGATGAATATTTTTTGTGATTTGATAGTTGAAGCAGGATTGGGAACCTTATGAATCCAAGGCCTCCAAGAAGGAATTTCAAATTAGCTTTCCATCTCGACCGGCCAGTGCTGTTTTTGTGGTACTCTTCAAGTAGGTCACCATAAACCCCGTTAAGTAGATCAGGATGAAGTAATTTCCTCAGTAGCCAGGACACAAATGCAGGAGGCCTGTTCATAATTATTGATTGAGGCTGAGGTCATACATTCCATTCCATAGTGCATTGCGCATAGACCTGATTTCAGATAGTGTTTTTTCACCATGTGCGGTAATGGTGAAAATCAACTTTGGTCTTCCGCCACGGTCATTGTTGGTTGACTTATCGTACTCGGAGGTTACAAATCCTTTCTTCTCTAATCGTTGAAGCGTGGCATGTACCGCGCTAATACTGATCGGTCGGTTGAGCTTCTCTTTCATAAATTCTTTGATTGCCAGTCCGTAGGCATCTTGATTGAGATTCCCTATTACAAGCAGAACCAATTCCTGTAATTCTCCTAAGCCATTTTCCTTCATAAACTATCAATACGTACATATAATAAGGTTGTTTCATTTTTGTAGAATTAGTATGAAATTACCTTCGAATCTCATTTATGGAAATAATTTCTTTTAGCAGGTCTCAATAAAGAAAGAATATGTGATAGTGCTATTTGATAGCTGATTCCACGTAAAATCACTAAGTTTATAATATCAGGAATTAAAATTGAGCAGAAATGGAAGCGGCAACATTGAAATACCCCGAAGTAAAGAATTATGTAGAAGGTGAGTTTGTATCTAATGGTCAAAAGAAGTTGGATATCGTATCGCCGATAGATGGTCAGACGATCTCAAATCTACCGCTATCCGGAATGGATGAGGTAGATGCGGCTGTTAAGTCAGCTGAAAGAGCGTTTGAAAAGTGGTCGGCAATTCCCATTAAAGAACGCGTACAGGTCTTTTATAAATACAAAGCTTTGCTGGAAAAGCACAGGGAAGAATTGGCCAGGATCGTACATGAAGAGAATGGCAAGACGATGGGCGAATCGTATGCAGAGGTAGACAAAAGTGTTGAGCTTACAGAGTTTGCCTGTTCCCTACCACAGCTCGTTGCCGGAGAAGTGATGGAGGTGAGTAAGGGTGTTCAATGCCGGATTGAGTTTGCACCATTGGGTGTAGTGGCGTTCATCGCTCCTTTCAATTTCCCCAATATGGTTCCACACTGGGCCATGCCAAACGCAATAGCTCTTGGGAATGCGATGATCCTAAAACCTTCAGAAGTGGTGCCGATCAGTGCGATAAGAATGGCAGAGTTGCTGAAAGAAGCTGGGTTGCCAGATGGTGTTTTCAACATCGTAAATGGTGATCGGGAAGTGGTTGAAGCGCTTTGTGATCATTCTGGAATCGAAGCTTTGGCTTTTGTTGGATCCACCCGGGTGGCAAAAATTGTTTACAAAAGAGCTACCTCTAACTTAAAAAGATGTGTTGCTTTAGGCGGAGCAAAGAATCACTTGATCGTGCTGCCTGATGCACATGAAGATATGACAGCCACCAACGTCGCAGCCTCAATGTCAGGATGCGCCGGTCAGCGATGCATGGCTGCTGCGGCAATGGTTGGGGTCGGTGCCGTTGACCATATCGTTGAGCGAATCTGTGAGGAGTCAAGAAAAATTGTGCCTGGTGATAATTTGGGGTCAGTGATCTCCAAGGAAGCAAAAGAACGAATTGAACGCTACATCACTGAAGCTGAAGCAGCGGGAGCAAAGGTCCTGGTAGATGGCCGAAATGCTGTTGTTGAAGGAAAAGAAGATGGATACTATGTCGGTCCAACAGTGATTGATTATGTCAAAAAAGATATGGCAATTGCAAAGGAAGAGGTTTTTGGTCCAGTAATCTCGATAATCAGGGCCAAGGACCTGGATGAGGCCATTGAAATAGAAAACAGCTCCAACTATGGCAATGCTGCTGCAGTATTTACGGAAAGCGGCGGACTGGCAAAAGAAGTAATGGAAAGAGCCAGCGCGGGAATGGTAGGAGTAAATATCGGTGTACCAGTTCCACGAGAGCCATTCTCCTTCGGTGGTTGGAATGAATCTAAATTTGGCACTTGTGATATTACTGGAAAAAGTTCGATCGAGTTCTGGACACAACGGAAAAAGACTACAACCAAGTGGAATCCTGAAGCCCGAACCAATTGGATGAGCTAATCTTGTTAATTGGTTAAATGGTTAATTACTGGGTTGAGGAAACCAACTATTCAACCAATTAACTAATCACTAATTAACTATTCAACTAATTAACTATTTCACTAATCAACCATTCACCAATCAACCAAAAAATGACAGAAGCTGAACAGATCATTAAGAATAACCTTGACCACACCATTTTTTCATGGAGTAAACAAGCAGGCTTAAATCCATTAAATATTGAGCGCGCTGAAGGCGTATATCTCTATGACAGAGATGGTAAGCGCTACATCGATTTTTCGTCCCAGCTGATGAGTGTGAACATTGGTCATGGGAATCCTAAGGTTCAGGAGGCTGTTGCACAGCAGATGGAGGAGGTATCATACGTTTTTCCGGGTGCTGCAACTAAGGTAAGAGGTGAGCTAGGCAAGAAATTGGCAGAAATTGCCCCTCCCAAACTCAATAAGACGTTTTTCACATTAGGTGGAGCAGAGGCAATTGAGAATGCCATCAAACTGGCCCGGGCATACACGGGAAGACATAAAATCATAACCCTCTATCGATCCTATCATGGGGCCACGTATGGCGCCATATCAGCTGGTGGTGATCCAAGAAAATTACCTGTCGATAGCCAACAACTGCCGAATATCGTTCATGTTGAGAATCCGTACTTCTACCGTTGCTCCTTCAATAGCAGCACTCCTGAAGAATGTGCCGAAAGAAGCGCAGCTCACATGGAACGTGTGATCAAGTATGAAGGACCAAATACTATTGCAGCTATTCTAATGGAAGGCGAATCCGGATCTTCTGGCTGCATCAAGTATCCTCCAGGCTACTGGAAAAAAGTTAAAGAGTTAGCAGATAGGTATGGTATTCTAACCATCGATGATGAGGTAATGAGTGGATTTGGGAGAACAGGCAAGTGGTTTGGGATTGAAAATCATGACGTGGAGCCAGACATCATATGTATGGCCAAGGGATTAACGTCTAGCTATTTGCCGTTGGGAGGAATCCTGGTGAGCGATGAAATTGCTAATCACTTCAATGACATTCCATTGCCATTGGGTTTGACCTATTCGGGACATGCGGTTTCATGTGCAGCTGCACTTGCAGTTTTAAACATATACGAGGATGAAAACCTGATTGATCGTGCCAACGAGATGGGCAAATACATGGATGAGCAGGTGGCTCTTTTGAAACAAAAGCATCCATCCATTGGTGATTTCAGAAACACAGGATTACTTGGTTGTATCGAATTGGTGAAAAATAGAGATACACGAGAACCCATGGCTCCCTGGAATGCTACACCTGATGAAATGGGAGTCATGAACATGGTAGCAGCAAAGATCAAGGAGTTGGGCATGTTCACGTTTGTGAGATGGAACTACATTTTCACGGTTCCTCCATTGATCATTACCAAAGAACAGGTTGATGAGGGACTTGACATCATATCGCAAGCCATTTCTATCGCGGATGCTCATTGCGAGTAGCTAAAATCAAATTATCTATGAAAGAAGAGATTGTCGAACTGACAGAAGACGTTTCGTCTTCTCCGCTTTATAGCGAGGATTTTGCACCGGTACCAAAAGCAAAAAGAAACTGGAGTGTAACCAACATTGCTGCCATTTGGATTGGAATGGCAGTTTGTATACCCACCTATATGCTTTCTTCCAGCCTGATTAACCAGGGAATGAATTGGTGGCAAGCAATGATTACAATAACATTGGGAAATATAATTGTCCTGATACCCATGGTCTTGAATGCTCATGTAGGCACTAAATATGGTATTCCCCTTCCTGTTTTCCTTCGATTAAATTTCGGAATCAGTGGTTCGGTTTTGGCCTCCCTACTTCGTGGGTTGGTTGCTTGTGGTTGGTTTGGCATTCAAACCTGGATTGGCGGGGCAGCGATCTATCAACTTTCTCTTGTCTTTTGGCCAGGATTGGCGAATAGTCTTTATCTCGGAGATTTCATGGGCATCAATTTCGCGCAACTTGTATGCTTTTTGATTTTCTGGGCAATGAATATCTACATCATATACAAAGGGATTGATTCGATTAAAATACTTGAAACCTGGGCAGCACCTTTTTTATTGATCATAGGGGCCTGTATGCTGGGTTGGGCCTGGATAGAAGTGGGGTCGCTTGGAAAAATTCTGGATGCTTCGTACCTGCTTTCAGTACAAACCGATATTGATTTCTGGAAGATCTTTTGGCCAAATCTTACTGCGATGGTTGGTTTTTGGGCTACGCTCTCTCTCAATATTCCCGATTTCACTCGATACGCAAAATCCCAAAAGGATCAAATCTTAGGACAAGCACTAGGCCTCCCAACCACGATGGCGTTTTATAGTTTTATCGGAATTGCAGTGACCAGCGCAACGTTCATTATTTACAATGAGCCTATATGGGATCCTGTAGCCCTGTTGGGAAAATTTGATACCGCATTTGTAGTGATCCTTTCTATGCTCGGTTTGACCATTGCCACACTTTCTACCAACATCGCTGCGAACGTGGTGGCACCTGCAAATGGAATTGCAAACATTGCACCTGGTAAGATAAGCTTCAAAATGGGTGGATATATCACGGGTGTGATCGGAATACTCATTTTTCCATGGAAGTTACTCGCTGATCCTAACGGTTATATTTTCACATGGCTGATTGCCTATTCCGCATTATTGGGAGCAATTGCTGGTGTGATGATTAGTGACTACTACCTTGTTCGAAAAACGCAATTGGATCTGGCTGCACTATTCAAGCCGGATGGTCCATACAAAGGGTGGAACAAAGCAGCATGGATCGCTTTCGTTGTGAGTTTGATGCCTGTTATTCCCGGGTTTTTGGTTGTGATTGAATTGCTGGATGCGGAGTCAGTTGGACAATTCTTTGTAGACCTCTATTCGTATGCCTGGTTCGTGACGTTTGGCATTTCCCTGGTTGCCTACTATGTCTGGAGCAAGTATTTTTCCATGTATCCGAAAAAAGACTAATCCCTCGTGACTAAATACCTCATTTTAATTATCTACTTCGGGATTCTTTTTGTCCTGGGATACCTGGCGTCTAAAAAGATCAAAGGAATCAAGGATTACTACGTAGGAGGTAAAAAATTAGGTTATTGGGTTGTGGCTTTCTCAGCTCGGGCTACTGGTGAATCCGGATGGCTTTTGCTTGGGGTCACTGGGATGGGTGCGATGGTAGGAGTCCAGGCCTTTTGGGTAGTCGTGGGTGAAGTAATTGGA
>JANQEC010000133.1 GCA_028278585.1 Cyclobacteriaceae bacterium
ACTCAAATGCAACGATTGTGAGTAACAAACTGCCACACAATCCTATATTGAGAAAAAGGCTTGATTTTTTAGCCAAATCGGCTTTTGGACTTTTTTTCGGTTCCATATTTCCTTCTTTTTTAGAAGTTTGAACATCAAATATATGTCCCTTGCAAAAGAATTGCTAATCAGGACATTCAGTTTACCCCTTTTTTAACAAAAAACATTCCAAAAATTCTATCCCCCCACTTCGTTTTTATACTCTTCAGCAGAAAGCAGGTCATCTGCATCACCTGAAACTTTAATTTTCACCATCCAACCCTCACCGTAAGGATCTGAGTTCACATTCTCAGGACTTGATTCCAGACCGCTATTTACTTCGATCACCTCACCGCTTACAGGCATGAACAGATCAGAAACTGTCTTCACAGCTTCAACGGTCCCGAAGACATCTCCGGAAGACAAGGTTTCTCCTTCTGTTTCAATTTCTACATACACAATGTCTCCCAATTCGCCCTGGGCAAAATCTGTGATTCCAATGGTTGCTACATCACCGTCCATTCTAATCCACTCGTGATCTTTTGTGTATTGTAAGTCGCCAGGAATATTCATTCTCGCTTAATTTTTTAATTAGAGGTTGCCAAAAATAATGCGAAGATTTTATCTAATTGTATAGTTATTATTTTTTCTGAAATCAGGAAAGGAAGATGCTACTGAGAAAGTCCAAATCTAAGTTGAATTCCAAATGCAGAAGTTGAGCGTCGAAACGAACTAAGTACCTTTGGTTCAGTTACATTACGTTCGAAATACATGCTAAGATCCAGCTGATCATTGAGTTTGTAAGTAAAGGTTGGTCTCATTTGGAAGGTTCTGCTACCATTTGTTATAACATCTTCGTCATCTATTTTTCGCTGCACCGTTCTGGAGTTTCGAACTGACGCTGATATCCTGATCGTGAGGTCATTTTCAAGTGTTACCGTTCGGCCCTGAAATCGCCATGGAAATCTGAACCCTGTTGCTGTGTAACCAAAATCTATGGTAACATCATTATTATTCGTTTCTGTCACCTGCGCATTGGACATATTCAACGCGAGATTTCTACTTTTCTTAAATTCAATTCGGGTTGAGATATTGTTGACTGTTCGTACATTGACCCCTACCAGAGGAACAAACTGCTCAGAGATAATTGCCTGGTTTATCAGGTATACTGGAACCAATCTTCCTGTTGAATCAACCTCAGCAAATGGATAGTCCAGCAAATCATTTTGGAGCCCAACAAGTGAGTTATCATAAATCAGGTTGTTAAATCCTGAAACTGAATAGGTAGAATTATACCCATGCGAGACAGTAATCGATGAAAAAATTTCTTGTAGGGCCGGAATTTTGGATAACCCCGTATAATCCACTCTCCAATTAGGTAGTGGAACTTTCGGAAATGGAGTCAATTCTACATCCTGTGCGTTTTTACCACTATATGCTGAAATAAATGCCGGTATGAGAACATCTTGTGCCAGGGAATCATACACTACATTGTTATTGATGGCATTAGGGTTGCTTGTATCCAGCCGGCCTCTTATGATATCCAGGTTCTCTTCAAATGCGGCAAATGCAGCTGAAAAATTATCCTCTGTTTCCTTCTCGAAGGCTGTATTTATCGTGAGGAAAGAAGATGAGTAACTCCCTGTTCTGGTTGGTGAAAGGGTTTCAAAACCTCCAACGCCATCATACCTGAAGATTTCCTGGTAGTTGTTTGTCAATCCTCTATTCCAGGAAAGCTGAATTTTCAAACTGTTGAATGGCTCAAAGTCTGCACGAATGTCAATATCTGTTCCAAAGCTCTGCTGAAAGGGGGAATTCAAATTTTCATTCTCAATCAGCCATCCGTTATTGGCTGCCTTTGTCCGAATTCCCGGATCCTGACTTCCCAGGATAAAATCAAACCCAGGAGCGTTCCACCCACTATCAAGTCCCAATAAAAAGGGTGTTTGCTTAAACCCTGGAAGGGCTGTGGTTTCCTTTATGTTGTACGACCCGTTTATTGATTTCAACATCGTGACAAACTTTAGAAAGCCGTCTGTGATTGTCGCCTCTCCAGGAGCTTTTGGTGTATTGGCATTCTTCAAAAAAGTAGCCTTACCATACAACTTGGACATATCAACTCGAGCATTGATTCCTCTATCTCTTTGGTTATTAATAAAGTTTCCAAAAAACAAAGAGTCCGGAACTGCATTTTGACCATCTGGTTGATTTATAGATCCGGCAATCCAACCATACCCAACAGCATAACGAACATCAGCTGAAATCCAATCGGTCAACGGAAACTTGTCAAGCGGAAGTTTATAATTGGCAGAAATACCCTGATTAAAGTTTTTCATCCTGCCCAAATCAAAGATCTGATCCCAAATGAATTTTCGTTCTGCCTTGGTAGATATATCTCCTTCGATAAATTCTTCAGGCTCATCAATCACTGCATTGGCAGTCGCCGTATAGGATAGTCCCAGGTTTTTAGTGACATCCCAACGTAAAGAGTAATTTCTTACAAACGTAAATAGGCGCTCGTAGACCGGATCTACCCCATCAATTGTTAGCTCGTTGTTATAATACTGTGTCTCCCTAAAATCTCTTCTCAGGTTTGCAGAAAATGAAAAATTACTGGGAATAGGAGAAAGATTAACATCCTTTATCAACGCCAGGTAAGGACTGCTCAATTTTTCTGAATTTTTAAATGGCTCAATGCTAAACGCAGATGGGGAGTAGTTATAATTTACTCCACCGGATACTGATTTATTGATGAAGCTTTGGGTATTTGAATTGCTTCGAACCAGGTCGCTATAGGCGTAACTGAATGAGAAATTCTCAATATCGTAGATCCGTTTGGGTGATTCGGGGTTTACCTTTTGCTTCCTTACGTTGGTAAAATTGATACTTCTTCTAACTGTACGATCCTCAACAATGCGTCGGTATGCATCACGTTCTTCTTCAGAGTTCAAAGATTCCAGCGAGGCATCCAGCGGCACATCCGGATCCAATGGATCAAACTGAGGTGTCACTGTTGTTTTCTCATAACTTACAAACATTGGAACGACAAGACCGGTTTTCTGGGGCAGGAGAAATTTTTCAACATTGATATTCGCTGAGATATCAAATTGCTTGGTCTCCTCTCTTGTTCGTTCGGAAATACGTTGTTGAATATTTCCAAACCCAATGGACGTGTACCTGGTTGAAGCAGAAATGGTACCCAGATCCGCGAGCTGAGTACTGACTCTTGCATTCGCAGCCCAACCGGCATTGCTATCAAAATCTGTCACTCTTAGCTCGTTTGACCAGATACAAACAGATTTCGGCAGGCCATCATCGGTAGAGATGTTTTCTGCATTTCTTCCGGGATTACGAACCCCAATCATCAAAATCCTGATCGCTGAGATGTCCGGATTTCCTTTAACCGCAAACCTGTACTTTCCATCGTTTGACGGTGTTCTGAATGGAACATCTTCCGGTAATCTCGCCCGATTTCGCTCCGACTTGGTACCAATCAACTCGTTAATGGAAACATCAATTTCGTTTTCCAATGGCCACACAATTCTTCTGATTTCAGCATCAGCTACGCTCACCCCCTGTGGAGTGATTTTTAGTGGCACTTCTACTTCATAGTAGTTTTCGTCTTCGTCTGTACCCAAACGAATAAATCCAGTGAGTTCATCATCAGTTATTTGATCATTCATATAAGATTCAGCATGCAAGAACATTTTCATCCGACCATAATTGATCAAATCAAAACTCACATTTTTATAGACAGCTCTGGCATCTTTGTCATCAAGATCTTCCACACACAATTGCAGGGATTGCTCATTCAATCGAACATTGTTAATTGTCGTGTTATCAATATCCCGGTCGAGCCCTGGTGGCAGTACATATGGAGAACCTCCATTGGCAGTACTGTTCTCTTCAATATTTACAACGGACACTTGAAAATCTGATGTGTTGGTATTGGGTATTTCATTCAGTCCTTCTTCCCTTAAAGATTTTACGGATTTCAACCATTGACTTCCTACCAGTTGCAGTTGCGCCATACGAAGTACAACAGGTTGACTAAAACCTGTTAGGTACATTCTAATGTATTTGATATTTTCAAAAGAAGGTGTACCAATGGGTGTTCCTACATCTTGTATTGGTATTCGATACAAATACCATGTTGATTCACCTTCCGCTATCTCATCGATGATGTATTCCTCACCGGCTCTTAGCTGTCCTGGCCGCAATGGCAACCTGTACTCGAAGTATTCTTCCAGGTCTGAAATTGTATTGTCATTATTAATGTCCTCATTGTCCGGAAGTGTAGTGGAGGCCGGTATAAAATCCTGGTTGCTACTTGCGGATATTGGCGAGTTTCCTTCCATTCCATTCCAACTCTTGTATCGTTGAACAATTTTTGCATCCAGGTTGTCATAGGAATCATCCAAGATATAGACAAAGTTGTCGGCAGATGGATCATCAAGTGCCGCATGCGGGTTGCCAGGAATTCGGTCCTCGTCATCATCCCGCAATCCATCCAATCCAACATCCTGGTTATCCCGGGCACCTGGAGTGTTCGCAAAAAAGTTAGTAAGGTATTGTTCAGTCGTGATTTGACCCCAGGTGGAGATTGCTGTATCCGGAATCGGGTCTCCATCGGTAGGGAGACCATTTTCAAAGGCGTGCCTGTCGTCAGGTGCCACATCTTCGGAAACACTCCCAAGATTAAACACCAATTCTCCGCCAGTAGTATTGTTAGTATTAAAGATTCCATCTTTAACCTCTCCCTGTACGCCACCAATAAACGGATCCATCAGCCAAAACTCCAGGTATTGAATGTTGGTCGCCTGGAAATTCACTTCATTGGTAATCGCACGGGTGATTCCGGCCCAGTTATCCTCCGGATTTAGTAATAGTCCTTCAGGAACATCCGGGTTAGAAAAATCGAGTTGAGGGTTGTAATTATACTGGCCTCTTTCAGAAGGGAAATAGGCTATATCAAAAAGAGGCTCGTTCAACTGAACTTGCTGGTTATCTCTATTTGGAAATATTTCCTGGGGAAACACAGGTCGCTCATAGTGATTTTCAAGATCAGTATCTGAAATATTAGAGGGGCGTGTATTGCCAAATGTTCGATAAAAAATACTATTGTCTACTGTATACCAGGCAATTTTTGCTTTTCTGTCATTGAAATCCAGTCCAGACGAGGCACTTTCGTCAAATTCACGGGGCGTAGATGCTAATTGCCAGGACTGCCATCCTCCTATATTAATTGGCGTCACTGCATTTTCAAAATCATCAATGTACGACGTTCCTTCTCCATTCACGATGTTACTTGTACCTGGTATCAGCTGAGCAAATTCTGCATTGAAAATCACGTTCGACCTTTCCTTGGTACTAACGAGTGGCAATGCGTCTACCATTTTTGTTAAAAAGCGGGACTCTTGTTGAAAGTTGATATCAAAGCCGTATTTTGTGTTTCTTGTGGGTTCGCTACCCACTGCAAAGCGACTGATTCCACCGGGTCGTTCATTCAGGTGCAGAACGGTCCCACCTATATTGAAATTCTCGTTGAACCTATAATCAAATCGCGCACCAGTCAAGGTTCGGGTTTGAAAGTTGAAAAGGTCTGCTTTTTCGTAGGAAATGTTGAGTTGTTTTCCTGAATTCAGAATTCCATCATTTAAGATACGAACGACTCCAAGGTTGTAATCTACGTTGTAGTCAAGCCCCTCTGTAAGCAGAGTTCCACCAGCTGTCACGACGACTGATCCTTCAGCAATGTTTATGCCCGGGAGCGCTACCTCACTGGAAGACCCTGCTGTTAGTTTTCCGGCGATAACGAATTTATTCTTAGTGGCATCCCGCTCTGCCACCGCTTTTGTATTCGAATACAATTCGTCATAAACAAATTTCTCAATTAAATCCCCTTCAGTACTTGGGTTGAATTGTGATTCTAACCGACTGCCAAATGGCTCCAGGACAGGAAAAATAACGTTCCCATTTCTGGTATCAATTGTGATCCCTTCGATGAAGTCAAAATTGGCATCTGGTTGTCTATCGTTGTTTTGATTCAACTGGTCTAATCCGAGAACTTCAATGAGTGGTCGATCTTTTAATAATTGACCTTCATGCAAGGACGGGTTATCCTGACCCGTGACATCATCTCTATAGATAACTCTCAACTGAAACCCCTCCCTGGAAACTTGTGCAGAATTGAGATTGTAAATGTTTTTCATCATCAAGTCCCATGTGGGTAATTCCGTCGCAATCTGATTGGGTCTCAGCATTTTCAGGTAAATGACTTCATCATCTTTTCGATCTGAATAATCAGACTGGATTTCCCCAACTTGATAAACCGGACCATTGAAAGAATATTGATAGGAAACCGCCAGAACCTCATCGCTTTGTAGTCTCCGAAGCAAGGTTATGTATCCGAGTTCCCTGTTAATTGTATACTCAGTTTCATCTAGCTTTCTCGCTGTTGTGACTTTCACATAATCAGTGGAGCTTGCAAAGCTTGGAAATTTTGAAGTGAGGTCAGCGTCTACCGTGTTAACATCAAATTCGTTTAACTGGTTAAATAGGCTGTTTGCCCGATTGTCCGTCGGTCGTCCATTTGGTTGACTGGCTGTCGGAGTAACATCTGGACTGAAGATCCTTTGTCCTTCTCCAAGATCCATCAAGGCAACAATATTCCGGGTGGTACGTGTCTCGTTATTTCTGTTCAAAACATAAACCTCGACTCTATTGATGTTGACACCAGAAGTGATCTGGGGCACTGTGGCTAACCATCGTTCGTAGTTGTCTCTGAAGAACTGTCCCAAGAAGAAGTGCCTGTTTTCATCGTAATCTGATCCCTGAATTTCAAATTCTCGCCCCTGGAATCCACTTTCTATTGTGAGAGTTTCATTTCTTCCTCTTTGTTGAGATGCGATTGCCGTCACCCATAGTTTACCAAACTGTAGCTCTGTCTTTATCCCAAAAAGTGATTGAGCTCCGGAGATTAGCGAGTTACTCACGGGCATACTAACATTTCCGATCTCTATT
>JANQEC010000270.1 GCA_028278585.1 Cyclobacteriaceae bacterium
AGTATGGCTAAGAAAAATGGCCACAAAGAAGTAGTTAATTTCCTGTTAGAGAATGGAGCTACTAAATAAGTAGAAAAGTTATCAGGCAGCCTTGGTCTGCTCTGATGGCTCCACTCCTGCTTGAATTTGCTTCACCGTAAGCGTGGAGTTATCAGGACTCCAACCGGGAGGGCCAAAGATGTACATAAATACCTCCTTGAAGCTTTTCGCCTTTCTTACATCTTTAAAAATATCCTCGAATACATGTGTATTCAATCTGATTGGATTGTACGTCTCAGGATTCTTCAAAATGCCATATTGAGGTGCCACACCCTTAATTATGTTTTGCCAGGTACCAAACATATGATCCCAAATCAGCAAAATACCACCATGATTTTTGTCTAAATATTCTACGTTACTTGAATGATGAACCGCATGCACATATGGATTATTGAAAATATTTCCAAACCATCCCAGAGATCCCAGAAGTTTCGTATGCAAGAAGTACTGATAAGTTCCATTGATTATCAAAGCTGTACCAATCATTACTGGTTCAAATCCAATGCAGGCCATCCAAATCCAAAAAATGGGTTTGTACAAGGTGATGAACCATCCATTACGAATACTCACCGCAAAATTGTAATTCTTGGAAGAATGATGAGGTACGTGACAAGCCCATAGTACTCGTACTGTGTGACTAAATCGATGATGCCAGTAAAAAGTGAAGTCATCGGCGATGATTCCCAGGGCCCATGCCCACCATACAAATCCTATTGTGGTATATCCCAGGTATTGCTCCCTCAATGGTGCCAGTGCATCAAAAAACCATTGAAAAACAACAACAACTGCAAATACTTTGGTAAAAGAAGCCACGATGGAGGACCCAAGCGCAATGCCAAATCCAGCAAGCACGTCTTTGCGATCTTCATAATTTTCTCTGGCAACTAAAAATTCAACGACCATAAATCCAATGAGAATTGGATAGATGTAGGTCATTCCATCAGTAGGATTAAACTCTGGCATAGTTCTCTTGGGTTAGGTTAGACGGCGATTGCATGAATAGTCGCAATGATAAGGCAGAATGATGAATTTACTCTTTTTTATCTCCAAATTGATAGGTTAATCCAATACCGATGACACTTTTAAACTGCACTCGAGACTTGAATTCGCCATCTGCTTCCAGGATCTGTCCATCCCCATTATCATCCGCTCCAATTAGAATGTCTTTGTCATAAATAAGCTGTGTGAAAAAATTAGTAGATAAAACCTTGGTGAGCTGTACAACCAAGCCATTTTGCCAGTTGACATCTATATCACCAAAATTTTCGATATAGTTTGTAAACAGCTCCAGCCTGCTCTCAAAATTTCCTTTTAAGTATTTGGCCCGAAAAAAGGAGCCTAATTCAGCCCTGGAATTTTTCCCAGGAGTAATGACCGTTACACCATCCGTATCAAAAACAGCTGGCTCAACGCCATAATCACCATTGTCGGCCAATTCCTGAACCCGGACAAATGTGAATTTACCAGTAACGGGTATATAGGAGAAACTTAGGAATTCACTGGGATAATAATCAACACCGGTTCCTACAACGAGGTATCCTGGAGCCATGAAATCAGAGATCACTGTTGTATTATCCTCTGGATCAAATCCTTTTGAAAATTGTGTCTTAAAATCCAGTAAGGCACTGAAAAACCACTTGGTATTTGTATCAGTAATTTGATAACCATACTTGGTCACAATGTTCAATTGGTCATCGGATTTTTCAAAGTCAGCATCTGCTTGCTTTATCAGCCCATAAGCAACATTTAATGAATTCTCCCACTTAACCCGATCTTTGTTATAATCAGCAAAGGCACCAAAATTGAAATTTAGAGCAGCGGAGTTCTGCCCGCCGGCAGCCCAGTTTGTCAATGATACTTGTGAAAAGGTAAGTGTACTTATTCCCCCTGACTTCCAATAAGTGGTATCTGTATTTTGAGCTTGCAATAAATAAGTGGTAAGAAAAAGTATTAAGGCGGTAATGGTTTTTTTAGTCATTAGCTATAGGTGTTTTTCTTAAGGTCCTCTTCTTTTAGAATTCTTCTCAAAATTTTTCCGACATTGGACTTTGGAAGTTCAGTAGTAAACTCAACATACTTTGGTTTTTTATACCCTGTCAACCTCTCCTCACAATGCGCCAGCACCTCGTCTTCTGTCAAACTTTCATCAGATTTTACTATATACACTTTAATAGCTTCTGTGGATTTAGGGTCAGGAACACCGATAGCCCCTACCTCTAAGACTTTATCTATCATGGCGATACAATCTTCAATTTCATTTGGGTAAACATTGAAACCAGAAACAAGTATCATTTCCTTTTTACGATCAACGATACGGAAATATCCATCCGGATCCATTGTTGCAATATCACCTGTTCTGAAAAACCCGTTGATAAAGCAATTTTTAGTTTCTTCTTCTTTTTTCCAGTATCCGCTAAAAACTTGCGGTCCCTTAGCGCACAATTCACCCTTCTCTCCTTCTCCAACTGCATTCCCATCATCATCGAGCAAGGCTATATCACTATCCGGAAGTGGTAAACCTATGGTTCCAACTCGATTCTCCCCTACCATCGGGTTGATGCACAAACCCGGAGAAGTTTCAGTTAGCCCATAAGCTTCTGCAATTCGATTACCTGTCACTTCCTCCCACTTATCAAATACAGCTCTTTGAAGTGCCATGCCTCCCGCCAACGCCACTTTAATTGTGCTATGATCCAAATCGGAGAAGCCTGGAGTATTTAGTAACCCATTAAACAATGTGTTTACGCCAGTTATGAATGTGAATGGATGCTTACCAAGCTCCTTCACAAAACCCCTCATATCTCTTGGATTCGTAATCAGGATATTCTTAGCACCTATTTTCATTGGCAACAAAGAATGTGCATTCAACGCGAAAATGTGATAAAGCGGCAAGGCTGCGATAAAAATTTCTTTCCCTTCTTCAAGATTTGTAGGTGCGAGCCAGGCTTCAATTTGCTGAAGATTTGCTATTAGATTACGGTGCGTTAGCATAGCCCCTTTTGAAACACCGGTGGTACCTCCTGTATATTGTAAAAAAGCCAAATCCTGTGATTTGATCTCTGGCTTGTTCAAACTTTGTCTACTCCCTCGTGCCAGGGCATCCTTGTAACTGATGGTTCCCTCAATCTTATAAGGTGGAACCATCTTCTTAACACGCTTCACAACAAAATTTACAAGAGAGCCTTTCAACCCACCCAACAAATCTCCTAGCTGAGTTATGATCACATGCTTTATTGATGTTTCAGAAATTATTTCCTCGAGATTGCAGGCAAAGTTGGCAAGTATCACAATGGCCTTTGCTTCAGAATCGACAAATTGATGCCTCATTTCTGATGGCGTATATAGTGGATTTGTGTTGACAACCGTAAGTCCAGCCTTCAGCGCCCCATGTATTGCAATCGGGCTTTGCAAAATATTAGGCATTTGGATGGCTATGCTATCTCCTTGTTTCAGCCCCAGGTCATTTTGCAAAAACGCAGCAAAGTTTGTGGATAGCTCATCAAGTTCCCCAAAAGAGATGATCTTTCCCATATTTTCATACGCGGGGCGATCGGCAAACTTCGCTCTGGCTTCCTCAAAAAGTGCAGGTAAACTTTCGTATTTCTCGGCATCAATTGACTTGGGGACATCAGGGTGATAGTTTTCAAGCCATGGTTGGTTATTCATATAATTAAGCGATTATCCTCACAATATTTCACAATCATCCAAAATGGAATGGACAATAATACAAAAAAAAGGTCCCGGCACCCCTACCAAGACCTTTTAAAAATAAACAACATTAACCCAAAAATGTAGAGCAGAATGAAGGACTCGAACCTTCCGCATTCCCATAAAATGATTCTACTAATTGATCTACATATTTAAATTCAAAATTAGCAAATCATGATAATTATTGTAATATTTTTAATATTATAAGTGTATATTTATATATTTCATAACATATTTATTAAATATTTAATTATTTATAATTTCCTATGAACGAAATAGCTAAAAATTATGAGATTGATAATGTAGATCTCAAAATCCTCAATATTTTGTCTGAAAATGCTAAACTCCCATATACCGAAGTAGCAAAAAAAGTCTTTGTTTCAGGTGGGACGGTTCACGTCAGGATGAAAAAGTTGGAAGAAATGGGAATCGTCAAGGGCGCCACTCTACGTATTGATTATGCCAAGTTGGGTTACGATATCACTTGTTTCCTTGGGATCTACCTGGAGAAAAGTTCATTATATGATCAGGTGGTATCCAAGCTTAAGGAAGTAGATGAAATAGCCACGATAAGGTATACTACTGGTGATTACAACATTTTCTGCAAAATACATTGTCGAGATACAATTCACCTCAGAGAAGTTTTGCATGACAAAATTCAAAAGGTAGATGGTATTGAACGAACTGAGACATTCATTTCTCTAGAAGAAAGTGTGAACAAACACATTTCATTTTAAAAAAAGTCTTTCTTATTCTGAACCAATTGACCAGTTAGTTGTTCTTATTTAGAATTAGTATAAATAGAGTATTTTTGCTCACCTGATTCTGAAGTAAACCTTATGAGTGCTGACGAGGAAATATTAGAACAATTTACGTCCAAAGAATACGAGCATGGATGGTCTGTAGATCTCGATGCAGATGAAGCTCCTCCTGGGTTAAATGAGGATATCATCAGGTTTATTTCAGCTAAAAAAAATGAACCCGACTGGCTTTTGGAATGGCGATTGGAAGCGTTCCGAAAGTGGAAAAGTATGACCGAACCCAAATGGTCAAATGTCAAGTATCCTTCTATAGACTATCAGTCAATAAAATACTACTCAGCGCCAAAACAAAACAAAGCGCAAAGCCTGGATGATGTAGATCCAGAACTTCTAAGAACATTTGAGCGATTGGGGATTTCACTCCAGGAACAAAAAAGACTTACTGGCGTTGCTGTTGATGCTGTAATTGATTCGGTATCGGTAGCAACTACATTCAAAGAAAAACTTTCTGAATTGGGGGTGATCTTCTGTTCATTTAGTGAAGCTGTTCAAGAGCATCCGGAATTGGTCAAAAAATACCTGGGTTCAGTGGTACCGGTTGGAGATAATTACTTTGCAGCGTTAAATTCTGCAGTCTTTTCTGATGGGTCGTTTTGCTACATTCCAAAAGGTGTCCGGTGCCCGATGGAACTTTCCACCTACTTCAGGATCAATGCCGCGAATACAGGACAGTTTGAGCGAACGCTAATTGTTGCAGATGAAGATTCATATGTCAGCTACCTTGAAGGTTGTACCGCTCCTATGAGGGATGAGAATCAGTTGCACGCAGCAGTTGTTGAGATCTATGCGGCTAAGAATTCAGAAGTTAAGTACTCAACCGTCCAGAACTGGTATCCTGGTGATAAGGAGGGAAAAGGTGGTATTTACAATTTTGTAACCAAGAGAGGGATCTGTGCTGGAGACCATTCCAAAATATCCTGGACTCAGGTGGAAACAGGATCCGCAGTTACCTGGAAATACCCGTCTTGCATTTTGAAGGGTGATCATTCTGTTGGAGAATTTTATTCTGTTGCCGTAACCAACAATTATCAACAGGCAGACACGGGAACCAAAATGATCCACATTGGTAAAAACACTAAGTCAAGGATTGTTTCTAAAGGTATATCTGCTGGTAATTCGCAAAACAGTTATAGAGGTCAGGTTCAGGTAATGAAGCGAGCGGATGGTGCAAGAAACTTTTCACAATGCGATTCCCTGCTTATGGGAGACAAATGTGGTGCACACACCTTCCCATACATTGATATCAATAATAAGTCTGCCCAGGTAGAACACGAGGCTACCACATCTAAAATTGGGGAAGATCAGATTTTCTATTGTCAGCAAAGAGGTATTGATGAGGAAAGCGCAGTAGCACTAATCGTTAATGGTTTTGCTAAGGAAGTGATGAACAAACTCCCAATGGAATTTGCCGTGGAAGCACAGAAACTCCTGGCACTTACCCTGGAAGGAAGCGTTGGTTGAAAAAGTTTACAGTTACCAGTAATTAGTTGTCAGAAATAATTGATTTAATGAAAATGGTAATTCAAAAGTTCGAGGAAATAATTGCCTGGCAGAAAGGTCAGGATTTAGCTGTTCAGATTTACAGAGAATTTGGAGCGCACTCTGACTTTAAATTTCGTGATCAGATTTGCAGTGCCGTGGTTTCAATTTCAAACAACATAGCAGAAGGATTTGATCGGGATAGCAATGCAGACTTCAACAGGTTTTTGAACTTTTCAATGGGATCCTGCAGCGAATGTAAATCCATGCTATACTTAGCAGAAAGACTGGGCTATACTTCAAGAGAATCTGCAGAGAAGTTAAGGAATTTAAGTATGGAAATCTCGAAAATTATTCACGGTCTAAAAAAAACACTAACTACTAACAACTAGCTACTAACAACTGAAGAAGTATGTTAAACATTAAAGAACTACACGCAAGTATTGAAGGTAAACAGATCCTAAAAGGAATTGATCTTGAAGTTAAGGCGGGTGAAGTACATGCCATCATGGGCCCGAATGGATCGGGAAAGAGCACATTGGCATCCGTTCTAGCGGGAAATGAAAACTATGAAGTAACTGAGGGAGAGGTGCTCTTCCAGGATGAGGATATTTTAGAGCTATCAGCAGAGGAGCGCGCCAGAATGGGAATCTTTCTGGCATTTCAGTACCCGGTAGAAATACCAGGTGTCACTACAACCAATTTCTTAAAAACTGCCTTGAATCAGATTCGGGAAAGTCGTGGAGAAAAACCTCTTGATGCTGTGAACTTTTTGAAGACAATGAAAGAGAAAATGAAGCTGGTTGAAATTGATCAATCACTTCTTAGTCGATCATTGAATGAAGGATTTTCCGGAGGGGAGAAAAAAAGAAACGAGATCTTTCAGATGGCAATGCTTGAACCCAAACTTTCCATTCTGGACGAAACTGATTCCGGTCTTGATATCGATGCATTGAGGATAGTTGCTAATGGAGTCAACACATTGAAAAGCTCGGAAAACGCAACCATTGTAGTTACTCACTACCAGCGACTTCTAGAATACATTGTTCCTGATTTTGTTCATGTGTTGTACAATGGTAAGATTGTAAAAAGCGGCGATAAGAACCTCGCGCTTGAACTTGAAGAAAAAGGGTACGATTGGATCAAAGGAGAAATTGCTGAAGCGGTATGATCAAAGAACAATCCATATTGCTAGATAAGCTGAAAGAAGTTTTTGATCCTCAATCCGGGATCAGGCAAGAGGCCTGGAAGATGCTTTTGGATATTGGGCTTCCAACCAAAAAATCTGAAGCGTATAAATACACCCAGATCACCAATATCCTCGAAAAAAAGCTTAATCTTGGACTTAGCGAGGAAAACGCATTTAACAAAACGAGCCAATACGAAACTGCGGGGAGTCATCTTGTAATTCGGAATGGAGTAGTCTCAAAAGAAGATTCTAAGATAGAAGATGGAGTAGTTATTGAGTCAAAAGAGGTAACAGAGGGAAAACACGACCCGTTTAGCCTTCTAAATACAGTTTTCAGTCCGGAAGAAATTTCAATACGTGTTGAAAAACCTTCCTCGCCGATATTTATCTATCATATCAATTCAATAGGGTTTTCCAATCCAAGGATTAGGGTATCTGCAGGTAAAAATCAGGAAATCGACCTGGTGGAAAAGTCATTTAACTCAGAGGGTACATTCACCAATTCTTATACATCATTTGATTTGGATGTAAATGCCAAGGTTAGCTATTCTAAAATTCAGACATATGATGACTGTTTCGTACATGAAACTATTTTCGCACAACAGAAACGTGATAGCCGATTCACATCTAACATTTTTACTTTTTCTGGCACTCTCGTCAGGAATAACATCACGATTAATCTTGATGATGAAAACTGCGAGGGCCATATGAACGGACTTTACCTACTGGATAGTAAATCCCATGTGGACAACAATACTTCAGTAGACCATATCAAGCCCAACTCTTATAGCAACGAATTGTACAAGGGAATTTTAGATGAAAAATCGACAGGAGTTTTCAATGGAAAGATATATGTGAGGCCCGATGCCCAGAAAACCAATGCATTTCAAAGCAACAACAACATTTTACTTTCAGATGATGCCACTATTCATACCAAGCCTCAACTGGAGATCTGGGCAGATGACGTAAAGTGTTCTCATGGATGTACTTCAGGTCAATTGGATGAAGACGCCATTTTTTACCTAAGATCAAGGGGAATTTCTGAAAAAAATGCAAAAGCCATGATATTAACAGCTTTTGCCTCAGAAGCAATTTCTCAAGTGCCGGTACAAGAATTGAAGGATGAATTGGAAAGTTTGATCACACAAAAATTGTTGTAATGGAAGTAGTTGAAAGATCATTGGATGTAAAATCGATACGAGCGCAATTTCCAATTCTCAATCAGGAAGTCAATGGAAAACCACTGGTCTATTTCGATAATGCAGCATCTTCTCAAACAGTATCAAAAGTTGTAGATGCGTTGTCGCATTTCTATGAAAAAGATCATGCTAACATTCACCGGGGAATCCACACACTTGCTGAACGATCGACCACTGCATATGAAAATACAAGGAAACGAGTTCAGTCATTTATAAATGCGGGTGAAGTTTCTGAAATCATATTTACTAAAGGCACTACTGAAAGTATCAATCTCGTGGCCCACTCCTGGGGTTCACTAAACCTCAGGCACGGTGACGAAATTTTAATCTCCCGGCTGGAGCATCACTCAAATATTGTTCCGTGGCAATTAATTGCAGAAAAAACAGGGGCCATCATTAAGGTCATACCTATCAACAACAATGGTGAGATCTTATTAAATGAATATGAAGAGCTCCTGAATGAGAAGACGAAAATGGTTGCGGTCAACTATATCTCTAACTCATTGGGCACGATCAATCCTATTCATGAAATAATCAAAAGTGCCAGGGCAAAAGGTTCGGCTGTGATGATCGATGCGGCTCAAGCTGCTCCTCATCAAAAGATTGATGTTCAAGACCTGGATTGTGATTTTTTGGCTTTTTCGAGTCACAAAATGTACGGCCCGACCGGCGTTGGGATTCTTTATGGCAAGCGAGAATTACTCGAAAGCATACCCCCGTACCAGGGAGGTGGTGAAATGATCAAGGATGTCTCTTTTAATGGGACTACTTACAATGAAATTCCATACAAGTTTGAAGCAGGAACTCCTAACATCGGTGATGTCATAGCTTTTCATGAAGCAATGAACTTCATCGAAGAGCTCGGATATGAAGCAATTCAAGCCCACGAGCATCAACTGTTACTCCATGCTACGAAGAAACTATCGACAATTCCGGGTTTGCGAATCATTGGTGAGGCTGAGAATAAGACCAGCGTATTGTCTTTTGTTGTAGATGGAATACATCCCTACGATATCGGCCAACTTTTGGACGCTAAAGGAATTGCTGTAAGGACAGGACATCACTGTACACAGCCACTAATGGACTTTTTTGGAATTGAAGGAACTATCCGTGCATCATTTTCTGTCTATAACACTATAGAAGAAATTGATTATTTCTTCGAATCTTTGCAAAAAATTGTTTCAAAGTTCAATTAATGGAACTGATAAAATCAAGGCAGGAAGAAATCATTGAGGAGTTTTCCGTGTTGGAAAATGACATGGAAATGACGCTTGATTATATCATGGAATTAGGGGACGAATTGGGTGAATTTCCAGAAGAAGACCGGATTGAAGAGAATATTGTCAAGGGGTGTCAATCAAAAGTTTGGATGACAGCTTCATTGGAAAATGATAAGGTTCATTTTAAGGCTGATTCCAATACTTCGATCACAAAAGGATTGGTGAGTTTGCTTGTCAGGGTTTTCAACCAGTCTTCACCGGATGAAATTATTCATTCAGAAATCTATTTTCCGGAACGAATTGGAATGAACAGGTTCATAGGAACACAGCGATCAAATGGATTTAGTGCCATGATCAAACAAATAAAAATGTTTGCATTGGCTTTTACGGTAAAGGAAGATAAATGAGTGAAACAGCAACGAATATTGACCAATTAAAACTTAAAGAGGACATTGTAAGAGCCATTAAGAATGTGTTTGATCCTGAAATTCCGGTTGATGTTTATGAGCTAGGGCTCATCTATGAAATAAATATTCTCCCTGTTAATAACGTGGAGATTATCATGACTTTAACATCGCCTTCATGCCCGGCGGCAGAATCAATACCGAGTGAAGTAGAAATGAACGTGAAAGCGGTTGAAGGTGTTAATGACGTAAATATTGAACTAACCTTTGACCCACCATACGCAACGGATATGATGTCCGAAGAAGCTAAGTTGGAATTGGGTTTTATGTAAAAAATTAAATAACTGAAAGATATGTATCCAGAAGAAATAGTAGCACCGATGAAAGGTCAATTGACCGAAGCAGGGTTTACGGAATTGACCACTGCAGATGCTGTTGACAATCATCTAAAAGACCATGAGGGAACTTCTCTTGTTGTCATCAATTCGGTATGTGGTTGCGCGGCAGGAGCTGCAAGACCAGGCGTGTTGATGGCATTAGAAAGTTCGGCTAAAAAACCAGATCATTTAACAACTGTTTTTGCCGGCTTTGACATTGAAGCTACCGAAAGAGCACGTGAGTATACCCTTCCCTATCCTCCATCTTCACCGGCAATAGCCTTATTCAAGGACGGTGAATTGGCTCACTTTGTCGAGAGACATCACATTGAGGGGAGATCAGCAGAGATGATCGCAGGACATTTGGAGCAGGTTTTCCAGGAATTCTGCTAATTAGTTAAAGTATCAGTGCATATAAAAGAAAGTCTCCACTAGTAGGGGACTTTTTTTGTTTCCAGAATGTAGCTTCTAAGGAATATAGGGGTTTAATTGAGGTTAGGTGTATTATTTATACCTAACAATGAGTAACCGAAAAAAAATATTGGCTTTAATTGCAGGTGTCATAACAGCCCTTCTTCTTCTCATTTACTCAAATGGAGATCTATCAAAGGCTATAGGCTTCTTTGAAACAAAAAAGCCGGCAACTGATGCACCGGCTTTTTCAATTTCTAAATGATCTAACTATTTTCCTAGCTTGAATAGGCTGTAGCCTATTGAGACCTGGAATGTATTGTTCTTAACTTCATCTACACCTGCTACATCATTGATGTCACTGATACCAAATATATAGCGGACATTAGCTTGTAGTCCAAACGGTGCATCCCATCCTGCTCCAACTCCGGCACTTAAATCAGATCCTTTTAAAGCATCCTTAAGATCAGTACCATCTTCATCTTCCGCATTGGTCAAAATACCAAACTGAGGTCCCGCTTGTAAGTTCAAGCCTCCTGGAAAATAAATTTTCAACATAACAGGTACATTGACATAGCTCAAATCAATTTCGCTTCCATCGTCAAATTCACTTCCTTGCTTGGAAAATAAAATTTCAGGTTGAATGCCAATGTTAGCCAACTTTATGAGGCCATATGCACCACCATGAAACGAGGTAATCGAGTTCGCATCATCGACGTTAGTATTTGCAAAGTTTGCTCCAGCCTTCAACCCAATTTCTAGTTTTGCCTGGCTAAAACCGATCAATGAGATAAAAAGAAGTGATAACGTAAGTATTGTCTTTTTCATAATTAAGTATTTGTTATTGTATTAAGGTATTATTTTTAGCTGGTACACCTAAAAAGGTGTCATTTTTTTTAAAGACAATGGTTTAGTGATATGGTTAATTGGTTGAATAATTTATTGGTTGAAATAGTTGAATGGTTAAATAGTTGAATAGTGTAATGAATAAATCCAATTACCTAATTAACCATTTGACTAATTAACAATTCAACTAAGATCAAAGGGCGATTCCAATAAAAGATTTGAACGCCAATCCCATCAATCCTGTGATAAGCATTGTGATACCAAGACCTTTTAAGCCGTTAGGAACATTTGAATATTTAAGTCTCTCCCTAATGGCTGCTAAAGCGATTATAGCAAGAAAGAACCCTGTACCTGATCCAAATCCGAAGGCAGTAGCTTCGACTACCGTGTAGTCTCTCTGTACCATAAATAGGGATGATCCAAGAATCGCACAGTTTACGGCAATTAGTGGAAGGAAAATTCCCAACGATCCATATAGCGCAGGGGAAAATTTCTCAATAACCATTTCAACGAGCTGAACCATAGCAGCGATAACGGCTATGAAAATAATGAATTGAAGAAAAGTAAGATCAACAGAAGCAAAGTCCGCACCCATCCAGGCCATAGCTCCTTCTTTCAATACCTTCTCCTGGATAAGCCAGTTTAATGGAACTGTAATTGTCAATACGAAGATTACAGCGGCACCAAGTCCCACTGCGGTCTTTACTTTTTTAGAAACGGCCAAAAAAGAGCACATGCCCAGGAAATAGGCAAAAACCATATTGTCAATGAAAATGCTCTTTATCGCAATGTTTAATGCTTCCATATCCTAGTGTTCTACGTAACCGTTTTTAGTTCGCTGTATCCAGATAATAATTCCCAAGATCATAAATGCTCCTATCGAGTCTACCATTAATCCATTGGTCTGAAGCGTTACTCCCAGCATGTTTCCTATGGGTTCATAGATCTTAACATTCAGAATAGATCCCGATCCGAATAACTCTCTAAAGAATGCTACTGCAAGAATGATCCATGCATAACCAAAACCACTTCCTAATCCATCCAACACTGAATCGTAAGGTTTGTTGGCCATCGCAAAGGCTTCTAATCTTCCCATTACAATACAATTGGTAATGATCAAACCTACGTAAGCACCCAATATCTTGTACATATCATAGCTATACGCTTTGAGCACTTCACTTACCAGTGTCACCAATGTTGCAATAATTGCCAGCTGAACAATGATCCGTATCCTTCCTGGTATAGAATTCCTAATTAGTGATACGATCAAGTTTGAAAACACAATTACAAATACAACCGCAAGCGACATGATGATCGTTGGCTTGATTTGAACAGTGACCGCCAACGCCGAGCATATTCCCAATACCTGTACTGTAATCGGGTTGTCCTCATTCAACGGGTCAGCAACAATTCTTTTTCTTCTCTTCGATAAAAGAGCTTCCGCAGGTTCTTTTACTTCTAATGGAGCTTCTGCTACATCCGTGCTCATATCTTAGCTGTTTTGAGATTTAACTTTTTCAATATATGCTGAATAACACTCTAAATAGTGCAAGAGCATAACATTCACACCTTTTGTCGTCATTGTAGCCCCTGAGAGGCCATCAACTTCGTAATCTGAAAGTCCTGTCTTCCCTTCACCTTTCACCACACTGACACTCACCAAGTTGTTATTTTGATCAAATATTTTTTTCCCAACAAATCTACCCTGAACACCAGGCTCAGTGATCCTGGCTCCTAAACCTGGAGTTTCTCCTTTATGATCAAACGCGATTCCTTTAATTGTATTCAGGTCTTTGCCAAAAGCTACATAGCTGGAAATCCAATCCCATAGACCAGCCCCAAAGGTTGGAAAAATGTACGCCTCGACCTCTCCATTTTCAATGAACATAAATACGGGGTAGGCTCGATCTTTTGGGTCAAGTTTGGAATTTTTCTGAATGTTCACATTTTCAGCTACATAAGGATTTCCCTTAGGATCAGTTGTGAGCTCGTTCCCCTCTATATCTACAACCAATGACCTCACTCGTTCACTGTATATCCTCAAAATTTCATTGGGATCTTCAATATTCGAAATATCCATAACTGCACCAAGGATCTTCTTCTTGGTATCAAGCTCTACCTGCTTATCCTGTAAGGGCTTTAGTCCCACGGAAGTCAGTGAAAGCGCACCTCCTAAAATGATAGTAAGTGCGATGGAAAAAATGATGATGTATGTATTAGACCGTTGCACGTTTTAATCTTCGTTTTTTATTTGCTTCAACAACATAAAAGTCTATCAAAGGAGCAAAAACATTCATGAACAGAATCGCCAGCATGATGCCCTCCGGATACGCCGGATTTACAACTCTGATCAATACGGTTAGAACTCCAATTAAGAAACCATAAATCCACTTTCCAAGTTCAGTATGAGCTGCAGAAACTGGATCGGTTGCCATAAACACAGCTCCAAAAGCCAATCCCCCTATTACCAGGTGATAATGAGCGGGCATCTGCAAAAAACTATTTCCGCCAGTTAAGTTGAATAAACTTCCCATCGCAAATGCACCAACAAAAACACTTAAAATTATTTTCCAGCTTCCTACTCCTGTTGCTATTAATATGAAAGCACCAATCAGGCACATCAACGTGGATGTCTCCCCGATACTTCCGGGAATGATACCAATGAACATATTCCAGAAGTCAAACATGCCAGCTGCCCAATGACCAGCCACCAGTTGAGACATGTCGGTATTGTTAGCTGCGGCTTCTGCTCCATATGCAAGAATAGTTGCGCCGGTAAATCCATCAACCGTAGGAACATCACCTAAGTAGGTCCAGACATCACCTGATATCTGGGAAGGGTATGCAAAATAGAGAAATGCTCTGGCCAGCAGTGCTACATTGAGGATATTCATACCTGTACCACCAAATACTTCTTTTCCTATGATCACAGCAAAAATGGTGGCCATACCTACCTGCCAAAGCGGAATGGTTGGCGGCATCACCAGGGGAATCAAAAGTCCTGAAACAAGGAATCCTTCTTCTACAGGATGCTGTCGAATTACGCAGAAAGTGAATTCAGTAAGTAATCCAACCCCATAGGAAACAATGATGATTGGAACAGTTCTAATAGCACCAATAATAAATTTGTCCAAGGTGGTTGCATCTACTCCGGTGGCTATGTAGTGCTGGTGACCCACGTTCCACATGCCGAAAATGAGGCATGGGATCATAGCGATGATGACGGTAAACATCATTCGCTTAAGGTCATTCCCATCCTTTATTTGAGCACCTTTCTTACCAGTAACAAGGTCTGGAGCAAAAAATATAGTTCTATGACCTTCGTAAATCGGGTGAAACTTCTCCCACTTTCCCCCTTTTTCAAAATGGTGTTTTATCGAATCAAATTTCTTCTGCAGGAACTTCATTTCCTTTGAAAATTAGGTTTAGTGATTTGATTTATTTTTCCAGTCATTCTCTTCCTTTCTAAAAACATCTCTGGCATTGCCAGTCATTTACGACGTTTAACCGTGTTTAATTAGTTGAATTCCTTCCCTCAATATCTCCTGCAAATTATGTTTTGATACATCAATGAACTCACATAGCGCAACATCTTCTTCGACCAATTCATAAATGCCGAGTGCTTCCATATCATCATAATCCTCTGCCAGAATTGCCTTGAATAAATAATTAGGAAGTACATCCATCGGAAGTACTTTCTCGAATGCTCCAGTCATTACAAAATTTCTGTGTTCACCATGTTGATTGGTATCGAGTACATATTCCTTCCTGCTACCTCCTAAGTAAGACAATAGTCCAAATGCTTTATGAAAGCTTAATTTTTTGGTTGATGGCGTTATCCAGCCAAACAACTCTTCATATTTCCCTTCGGGGATAACGGTAATTTGTTGATGATAAAATCCCATGTAACCATCTTCTCCTACTCCCTCTCCTGTTAGGACATTTCCAGAAACAAACCTTTTGTCACCTTCTTTAGTGTTACCTGAAACAAGTTTATTCAAACAAGCTCCTGAATAAGTTTTCACATAGCATGGATTCTCTATTTGAGAACCAGTAACAGCTACCAACTTAGATGTATTGTACACTCCATCCAGTAAGAGTCTGCCAATTTCAATCACTCCTTGTGGAGCTACTGTCCATATGATATCTCCTTTGCTTACCGGATCGATGTGATGAATTTGAACACCTACATTTCCTGCAGGGTGTGCTCCTGAGATCTTGTTGTGCTGTACATTCTCCGCCTTCGCAAAAAGCTGAGGAAGCTCAGCGTTTAAATCAGTGTTCAGGTGAATTTTACCTGAGGTGAATTTTTTGAGGATATTTATTCCTGCCTGGAAGTATTGATCACAGCCCTCAAAGACAAATCCATAATCTGGAGACAAGGGGTGGGAATCAAACGCAGAAATGAAGATTGCTTTTGGTGTATCGGAGGGATTTGCTACGCATCCATAGGGTCGCTGAATAATGTTAGGCCAGACACCACCTTTTGTCAAAATTGACTGGAGCTGGTCTCTATCCAAATTGGTAATGTCCGAGTTAGAATGGGATTTTGATTTTTCAAATTCAACCTCCTTATCGGCAAGAATTCTAATTTCCAGCACCTTCCTTTTCTCACCTCTTTTGATCTCCGCAATCTCCCCGCTTACTGGTGAACAAAAAAGCAC
>JANQEC010000274.1 GCA_028278585.1 Cyclobacteriaceae bacterium
ATGTAGTTGGCTATAAGGATTTGTCCAACCAACCGATGGAACCAAACTGGTTTGCATCGGATATAGGTGAACATCAGTCAGTACTCTTTTATGTATTCATAGAGAAAGGACGTGTCGATGAAGTGCTTGAACAAATCGACAACTTAAATAGCGGGCAGGAAAGCCGGTCGAAGATCCATGCGGCAGTGCTTGATATAAGAAAAACAAACGGTAATTGATAAAGATAAAGAATAAGGAAATGAGAAATAGAATCGTACATGCTGTAGCTGGAATTTTCATTTTAGTGAGCCTTGTGCTGGCCATTTATGTGAATCAAAACTGGTTATGGTTTACAGCCTTTGTCGGTGTAAATCTGTTACAATCTTCGTTCACCAAGTGGTGCCTGATGAACGATATTTTGAGAAAGTTTGGAATCTCAGATAACTCGTGTTGAGTGATGATATATTCATCTTTTTCATGAGTGGGTTCATGGTTTTTGTTAAGTCCGTGAAATACATTAAAAAATTTAGAAACAGACAGGCGATGATTTGGAATAGCGCTTTTATTCTTATTGGACTATCTTTTTTATTGAGTTGTAGTCAGCCTTCAAATCAGAATGTTTGTTGCTTCAATCCAGCTGAACAGGAATCTGGGTAAGCCTGACGACTTGGGATGCCGAAAAGTATCCAAGTCCATCGTTGCTAATGTTTCCAACAACATTTCCAGGGATAAATCCGAAAGGTCCAAGTCCTCTCCATTCGGTTTCAGAAAGGACTGATCTTACAAAGTCATAATGTTCCGGTGTCATTGAAAAATACGCTTCGACGATGGAAGTGCCTGGAAAAGTAAGGCGAGATTCATTGGTTTCACCATAGGCGAAAATGGCCGGCGGCTCCAGTCCCGGGTGCATATAGTAAGACGTATCAGAGACAATGAAATTGTTCTGTTCCAATTCAGATAATAACCATTGAGGTGCTTCATACCCCGTAGCTATCACAGAGTCTGCGTTATCAGGGATTCGAACAGATACTTGATACCTGGCAGGAACTTCGGATCCGAAATTGGAAGGATAAATGAAATCCAAAACTTCTATTGCTGGTCGGTTTGGAGGTTTAAAAATAACTGTGCGAACCTCTACCGGGTCTGGTATAAGTTCAAGTGGAATGAGATCGGCATTCGCTTCATAAATTTCTCCATCAATCACTACCTGAAGCAGGTAGCTTTCTCCCACAACACCAAAGGCTGACGATTCTGTTTGGTAAACACCTGGTGTAGTTTCACGGAGCAGGTACGATCTTGAGTCACTCTCAATCAAGACGACAGCACCGGACACTGGCTCAGCAGGAGAATCGACAATGACTGGCTGTGTCCTGGAAACATACACAGTATGTGCCATGGTGTCGGTAGTGATTTCGCCTTCGATCACAATTCTTCCCGTCGACTCATTGTCACCAGGCCAATCGATTGTTTCGATGCAGGAGACAAACAAGAACAAAAACAAATAGGACAGTTTTTTCATCATTTTAGAATTTGAAATTGTAGGTTATACTTGGAATGATCCCGAAAAGCGAGAGTTTATGAAAGGCAGACCGATCCCTGTTTTTAACAAGATCGATATCCTCCAATTCAGAGGTCACAAAAACGCTTGCCGCATTTTTTCTGGAGTAGAGGTTGTACAGTGAGAAATTCCATGAGCTTTGATTTTTTCGCCCGGGCTTTTCTCTGGGGTAAAGCGTGAAAGAGACGTCCAGCCGGTGGTAGTCCGGTAAGCGACCCGAGTTCTTGGTTCCATATATAGGTACAATGTATCCATCATAGCGAAAGGTCTCTTCGGGAAGTGTCACGGGACGGCCACTGGCAAAATTCCAGTTGGCAGAAAACTCCCACCGGGTGCTAAGCGAATAGTTACCAACGATTGAAACTGTGTGAGGTTGATCAAACAATGCCGGATACTCACGAAAATTATTGATCCCTTCAATTTGACGCTTGGCCCTGGAGTAGTTGTACGAAATCCATCCATTAAGGCGCCCGTTTTTCCTAAGAGTTGTCTCAATACCATAAGCATGTCCTTTTCCCGTTCGGAGTGAAGCCTCCAATTCGCGGTTCATGATAAGTGAAGAATGATCCGCATAATCCACCTGGTTTTGAAGTCGCTTGTAGTAAATCTCGACCGAAAACTCATATGAATTCTTCTTGAAGTTTTTGAAGTATCCAACACTCACCTGGTCCGATATCTGGGGCTTGATTTGGTTAGTTGAAGGATACCAAATGTCAAATACATTAAGGCCCAGCGACAGATTGGACAGCAATTGCATGTATTGGCGGTTTCTATTGTAGCTGAATTTTAAAGAGTTTTCGGCTCCAAGGAGATACCGTAAACTCAGTCGAGGCTCAAAGCCATGATAGGTTTTGTATATCCTTTTACCACTGGTTTGCACTTCATCGATAATATTGAAACTATCATCATAACGGTACAGTGTGGTTGATCCGAATAATTGATAGAGTGAGTACCGAAGACCAGAGTTTAACAACAACCGGTCACTGATCTCGAGGTCCGAGCTATAGTATACTGCACTTTCCAGGGCTTTCTTGTTGGGTACTCCGGACGAAGGATCTTCGTCCGGTTGTCCAGGCACAAATTGATGTAAGGTGGTTTGCAACCCGACCTTTATGAGATGGTTGGGATTGACGTAAAAATCCAGGTCCTCTTTGAACGTCACGTCTTCAACCTTTGACCTCCAGTTAAATGCCGTGGTTTCGTCAGACAGATCGATCAGGTAATCGTACTTGCTGTAGAGCAAAGTTGTATTGGAAAAAAGCCGGTCGTTGAATACGTGATTCCAACGAAGGGTTCCGGTGGCATTTCCCCAATCAATAACATACTGGAGTACCAGTATCTTGTTTAGGTCCCGACCAAAATACCCGGACAAGAAGATCCTGTTCTTGGCATTTAGTCTGTAGTTAAGTTTTGCATTGAGATCATAAAAATAGATGCGTGTTTCCCGGGTGAACTCATCTTTCGAAAATCGTAGAAACTGATCCAGGTAGGTTCTTCTGGCAGAGAGGATGAAAGAACTCTTTTCTTTCACGATCGGACCTTCAGTCGTAATTCGGCTTGAAGTAATGCCTATTCCACCCGAAAGATGATATTTTGAGTCATCTCCATCTTTCATTCGGATATCTAAAAGCGAAGACAGCCGACCCCCGAATCGGGCAGGAATGTGACCCCTGTAAAACTGCATGTAGTTGAGTGCGTCAGGGTTAAATACCGAGAAAAAACCCAGCATGTGTGAGGCATTGTAAACTGTAGCTTCATCTAATTGAATTAGGTTTTGATCGGAATTACCACCTCTCACGTAAAAATTGGTGGACCCTTCACCACTAACACTAACTCCGGGTAGCAATTGAATGGATTTGATGGGATCAACCTCACCAAACAAAGCAGGTAGTTTTCGAATAGTGGCTATCTCAATTGTATTTTTTCCCAGATCACTTGAACTGTAGTTATGATCCGGCTCTTCATGGTAGCTGCTTGCCTCAACCACAATTTCGTCCAGTTGTGTGGAAGAGGGCACAAGATCAAAATCGAACGATCCTTGATCTTCCAGGTCGACTTCCCTGCTTTCCGTATAGTAGCCAATGTACGATACAATAAACCGATACGGTCCTGTCGGAACTGTCAGCGAATAAAAACCATAGAGGTTGGATATCACGCCAAAGGATTTGGTATCATCTTCCAATGATTGTAGTCTGACTGTAGCTCCAATCAACATTTCTCCCGACGAAGCTTCTCGTATAACACCCTTTACGGTTGCTTTTCCGTTTTCTCTTTGTTTTCCTAAAATCAATACTTTTTTGTTCCTTACCTGGAAGGATACAGATTGATTTTCAAAAATGGCATTTAAGAATTCTTCGAGCGTACCCGATGATTCTTTCAACTCCACCTTCTCCTGAGCACGTATAGATTTGGGACTATAGGAAAAATTGATCCCTGTTACCTTACTTATTTCATTCAACAATTCAACTCGAGTACCGGAAATTTTTTTGAGAGAAAACCGGGTTTGTAAAAGATCCTGGGCGAAGGAACCTGAAGCTCCAAGGGTGACCAATAAAATAAAAAGAGTAGTTCTGATGGACATTTTCGTTCTGATATTTTGACCTTTGACAATAACTAGTTGCAGCCGTTTCCTTGAAGCAGGTAACTCTTATCGTTGTCTATGCTCCATTCAAGGTTTAGTACCAGGGTGATCTCATCGAGGACATTTTCAAGAGATTCATTGTTGAATGAAGAAGTGAACGTGCAGTTCTCTGAAGGTACTTCTAGCTGGATTTCAGCACCATAATGCCTTTTCAAATCATGGATGATCGACTTCAATGAGGCATTTTCAAATGTTAGCATGCCGGTTTTCCAGGATAGAAGATTGGGGTTGGAAAAAGCGCTCTTTGTTAAGACATTCTGCTTAACAACCCCTTTTTCACCTGCTTCTATCAACAGTGATTTGCTATCCGATTCCATTTGAACGACTCCCTCCACTACTGAAACTATCGAGGAATCCGGGTGAGTCTGGTAATTGAAGGAAGTCCCTACTACTTTGATTTGATTTCCATACTTCGACTGGATGATAAACGGCCGATCCGCATCCGGACTTATCTCAAAATAGCCTTCACCTCGCAGATGGACCACACGGGTATCAGGGCCGAAATTCCCGGGATACAAAAGCTGACTGTTTCGATTTAACCAAATTTTGGAACCATCTTCAAGGACAATGGAACGAACCTCACCGACCATTCCCTCCAATTCGATCAAATCTGGATTATTAAACTGTTGATAAATAAAAGCTCCTATTAGTGTCAGGATGGAAATACTGGCAGCTACTTTCATTACCGAAAGTGATAGCCATCCAGGCTTCCTGGTATGAACCTGATCGATCTCATTTTCGATTGCTTGCCAGGCATATTCTGCATCAAAGGTCAGATCAGCCTCCATCATTGACCGGTATTTTTCCCAGAGTTTCGCTACCTCAGAATAGATATCGGTGTTGTGGTCATGGCTGTTTTTCCAGCTATTAAGGCGATGAAGTTCTTCTTCGGATGCTTCTCCCTTCAAGGCTTTTCCTATTAAGGCATATATTTCTTCTTGTGTCATATTGACTTTTCTCTTGCTCTAAATACTTGACAGACAAGAAGGCTTTTTTTCCCAATCCCCTATAAAAAAAATAACATGCTGGTAAGCAATGGGAGGAATTCAATCAGCAATTTCATGTAAGAAGCGAGGTTGTCCCGCAGTTGTTTTAACGCCGTACCTAACTGGTTGTCTACTGCCTTTTTTGTGATTCCTAATTGTTCGGCAATCTCGGCATTGGACATACTTTCAAACAAACTCAGTGAGAATATGGTCCTTCGTTGCGGAGATAATTGATCGAGAGCTTTCCGGAGGTTTTCTTCCAATTCATTCAATTCCATTTTGTGGTCAGTCGTATTGACGCCATTGCCTTCGGGAAGAATACCGGGATCAAACAGAATCAGATTTTTGTGCTTCTCAAGGTAATTGAGCGAAGCGTTGATGACTGCACGGTTGAAATACGCTTTTGGATTTTTAATGGCAAGTGATTTCCCCTTTTTCCATACCTTAAGAAATACATCATGAATGACATCTTCGGCGGCTTCATTATTGCCTAAAACGTGAAATGCCTTCTTTTTAAGTGGCTCGTAATTTTCAAAGAAAATTGCTTTAAGTTCTTCCTTGTCAAAGGAGTTCATATTAATCGTCAACGTGGCTATGTAGAGATAAAGACACTAAATTTTATGAATGAGACTATAATCTTCCGGAATCTTTGATGAAGAGATTGAAAAAGGTTATGGACGGGAAACACTGAGTTCAATCACGCTTAAGAGTGACGGTTGTCACACCAAAATAGCCCTATTCTTCCTTCCTTTAGCACACGATTTCAAGTCCCGGATATGGATGAGCAGAACATAGATGATTTAAAGAAAGAGCAAGGAAAAGGTACGAATACTCCACCTAAGCCCTTTAATACGTGGGCGTATCTTATCCCATTGATCCTTTTTATGGGGCTTTACTTTTTCACCAATCGGGACTATGCCGTAGAGGTTACCTGGAATAAATTCAAACGCGAAATGTTGACTTCAGGCGATGTAGACCGCCTCACTGTTGTTAACAAGGAACGAGTGGAGGTTTTTCTTAAAGAGAATAAATTGAGCCAGGAAAAATACAAGGATGTGAATGAGTTTTCCAACACATCTGGTCCACACTACTTTTTTCTGATTGGCTCCATCGAGTCTTTTGAAAGTAAAATGGAAGAGGCACAGCAGGATCTCCCAGCATCCGAATACATAGAAGTAAAGTATGTAAGCAGAACGGATTGGTTTGATAATATTCTTACAGTCATTTTCCCGTTTGCACTGATCTTCTTGTTTTGGTTTTTACTTATCGGCAGAATGGGTAAAGGAGCGGGAGGAAAGTCCATGTTTAATTTTGGAAAAACGACTGCAAGATATAGAGATGCAAATAGCCAGCAACAGCAAGTCTCATTCGATGATGTAGCAGGATTGGATGAAGCTAAGGCAGAAGTGAAGGAAATTGTAGATTTTCTTAAAAACCCTGAACGCTACACACATCTTGGAGCTAAAATTCCTAAAGGCGTAATATTGGTGGGCCCTCCCGGAACAGGAAAAACATTACTGGTAAAAGCCGTGGCTGGCGAATCTAAAGTTCCTTTCTTTTCCATTTCAGGATCAGAGTTTGTTGAGATGTTTGTTGGGGTGGGGGCTTCACGTGTTCGGGATCTTTTTAACAAGGCCAAGGCCAAGGCACCTTGCATTGTTTTTATTGACGAGATTGATGCAATTGGAAGAAGCCGGGGGAATGCGAAAGCATTTCAGTCAAATGATGAACGAGAAAATACACTGAATCAGCTTTTGACGGAGATGGATGGTTTTTCTTCAAATTCTGGTGTGATTGTGATTGCTGCAACCAACCGTGCAGATATGCTGGATCGAGCGCTTATCCGACCCGGCCGATTTGACCGGCACATCTACCTTGAGCTACCCAATCGAACGGAGCGAAGAGCCATATTCAATGTTCACCTAAAACCACTCAAATTATCCAGTGATCTTGATGTTGATTTTTTGGCTGCCCAGACACCCGGATTTTCAGGTGCGGATATTGCGAATGTGTGCAACGAGGCAGCTTTGATTGCTGCCAGAAACAACAAAGAGTCTATAGACAAAGAGGATTTCGTCAGTGCGATGGACCGAATCATTGGAGGACTGGAAAAGAAAAGCAAGGTTATTTCTCCAAAGGAGCGAAAGATCGTAGCGCATCATGAAGGAGGACATGCCGTTGTGAGTTGGATGTTAAAAAATGCAGACCCCCTGGTTAAAGTATCGATCATACCTCGTGGAAAATCACTGGGAGCAGCCTGGTATCTACCAGAGGAGCATCAGATCTATACCAAATCTCAATTTGAGGATCAAATGTGTATTGCGCTCGGAGGACGTGCTGCAGAGGAGCTCATCTTCAACGAGGTATCCTCCGGTGCACTTGATGACCTGGAAAAGGTTACGAAGCTTGCTCACACCCTTGTTGCTTATTACGGCCTGAACGAAGTGATAGGGAATCTGAGCTATTTTGATTCTACCGGGGAGAACGATCGCTTTTTAGGAAAACCTTACAGTGAAGATACTGCGCAATTGATCGATAGGGAGGTTCGGAAATTGATCGAGAAAATGTATTCAAGAACATTAGAAATTCTCCAGAAGAACGAAGGGAAGCTAATCGCCCTTGCAAAGGAGCTTCTACGTAAAGAAACCCTCTATAAGAACGATTTAGAACAAATTTTAGGTAAAAGAAAGAAGAAAGAAAATTTTGAGACTGTCCCTGAACCTAAGATCTAAAGTCTGACATTGACATACAATCATTCAGTGTTGGACTCAATCTTTATTGAGCGAATTTTCCAAGAGGATGTCATCTTACCATGTAATCAGTTGGCGTTATAATCATGAGGTCATAATTGGTAATCTCATACTTCTGCTCTTTTGATACATTGATCACTCCATCGTCGATCTTCTTCCGGATAGGTCTCATATCAATCATTGTCCATTCATCAGCTTTTCCATACTTAAGGAGATCATACCAGTCCTTGTCTTTTGGTTTACCCCAATCCGTTCGGATGACGCGTCCCAATTTAAAGTAGCGGTTCATCATTCTGAGGCTTATAGAATTAAGATTGTTTTTTGTACAAACTTCTTCTATAAGATGTCCTATATCTTCGTATCCAAGAGGACTTACTTCCTTTGCTATGTGGACATTTCCCATCTTGGATATCACTTTCGGATAATTTCCATGCCGCTCTTTGTAATTATTGTAATTCATTAGGAAATTGTCACGCATATATTGAATTCGTTTCGTATTGTTAGCATCATATTCTTGTTTCTGATAATGACAAAATATAACCCATGAAGTTTTTAATGCATCTATAATGGCCTGAGCCTCTTGTTCATCTTTTCCAAAAGTGTCAAAGAAATCAATTAGGGTAGAAGAGTTTGCCAATTTGCATTTATCTGTGCCAATCATTTCAAGTTCTTTATACACATGCATCGATTGACTGGTGTTTTTTGACTGATTAAGTGAGATAAGTTCATCAATCAACATTTTGTCAGCATAATACCCCTCTTGATCTATGCCCCAAAACTCGTAACCAGATTTTGAGGCTGTAGCAAGGAAATCTGCATCAGAATCACTTTTGAAAAAAGGGATTACACTTCTATTCGAACGTTGCTTGTACCTTTTATTGAATGCCTTTAAGTTGCTGTGTGTTTTAGTTGGAACAGCTGAAAGCGAGTCAAGTTTATTAGCTGAAATTGGTCCTACTTCTAATGAAAGAACACCGAAATCAAAACTGTTTACCGTGCTTAAAATCGCATCTGTAAATCGTGCAATTTGTTTTCTATTGTGAAGTTCTCCTATGTTGATAAAGTCTGCTTGTTTGAATTCTTCAAGTAGTTTGTCTGCTCCAGGACCTTTAAAGTTTCTTTCTTCAATCGTGAAGTAAAATACGTTTTTTTCGATTTCGCTTGATAAATCTTGAGATACCAATAAGTGTGAGAATAATGTCAAAAACATGACGTAGACCATTCTATGAGAGATTTTTTTCATTGCTATTATTATTTCTTTCATAAATGTAAATGAAATAATCAAAAATTTGCAAGTGAAAAATTTTGAAAGCGAAACATATCTTAGAATGCGTCACCGAATTTTTATTCGAGACACACTAATGAGTTCACCACTCAACATATTGTACTATTGATTTGAAACTAATTTGACTATCTTTCATCGATCCAATAAAGAACCTATCTAGCCATGAAAAATAGTATTTGTATCCTCGTATTGTTCCTGGTCGTCAATGGCATATTCGCTCAACCCCGGGAGATGACCACTGATGATGGATTGAACCTTATAAATCTTGCCTCAACTATCGTATCTCCCGATGGAAAGCGAATCATATATGGAAAATCCGAATTGGATTGGGATAAAAATAAACGCAATACGAAATACCAGATTGTGAATGCAGATGGTACCAACGATTATCAATATTTAGGAGATTCACCTGCGAATAGTTTACAGTTTTCTCCCGATGGGAAATATGTATCACTTAAAAGAAAAGACGATAAATTCCAGCAGGTTTTTCTCATCAGAACCAGTGGTGGTGAGGCTGTTAAGGCTACTTCTCATACCAATAGTGTTGGGTCTTACAAATGGTCGCAGGATTCTAAAAATATATACTTCGTTTCTAACAGGACTGAGTCCAAAGAAGAGAAAAAGGAGAAAAAGGACGGTTATGATCATGTAGTCATCGATGAAGGCCCAAACGGACAACAGAAAGCTTCATGGAATTATTTGTATGTATATAATCTAGAGGATGACACGATCAAGCAACTTACCACCAAAGATCAGCGGATAGGGTCTTGGGATATTTCTCCTGACGGGACGAAAATTGCCTTTACCTCAAGAACTGAAAACCGTAGGAACCAGGGAAATCTTTCTGAGATATATCTTCTGAATCTAAATGATAACTCTACAATACAGCTAACCGATAACAAGGCTCCTGAAAACAGCATTTTATGGGCGCCAAATAGTCAGGAATTTATTTATCGGGCCAACGATGATAAAGAATGGGAACTTCGTCAGTCAAAACTTTGGGTGATGAACGTTTCTACTAAATCTTCCAGGATGATCTCTGGTGCGTTTGGTGGTAATTTGAGATCGGCTGCTTATTGGAGCAGGGATGGAAAAACTGTTTATTTCTCAGGACTTCTTAAAACAGTCACCAGTTTTTACAGTCTTAATGTGGCTTCAGGGAAACTGGTTAATTTATCAAAGAATAAGATTGGAAGTTACCGGCTTAGGGGTATGAGTGCAGATCGTAAAACGGCCGTTTTTTCCTATGATGATGCCAAAACTACTGCAGATTTACATGTTACATCTGTAGATAAGTTTGACCCTCAAAAAATCACAAATCTCAATCCGGAATTTACTTCCAGTTTTAAATTGGCTAATGCGCAGCCAGTGCAGTGGAAAAGCAAGGATGGCTTGGAGATTGAAGGGCTGTTGTACTTGCCCGCAGACTATGACAAGAACAAGAAGTATCCGTTCCTCTTGCACATACATGGTGGCCCGGCAGGAGTTTTTACAGACAGTTACAGCTCCAGATATCATGTGTGGGCAGGCTTAGGATACATTCAGTTGTGTCCCAATGTACGAGGAAGCAGTGGCTATTCGGATGAATTGCTAAGGGGAAATATGAATGACATTGGTGGCCAGGATTATGAGGACCTGATGTCCGGAGTGGATTATCTTATTAAAGAAAATTACATTGATGAAAACAAAATGGCTGTGCGTGGCTGGAGCTACGGCGGAATATTAGGTGGAACGACGATCACCAAGACCAACAGATTCAAAGCGGCCTCATTGGGGGCGATGGTTTCGGATTGGACCTCAGAATTTGGTATTGGTTTTAATTTTGATGTGAAATTGTGGTACATAGGAGGGACTCCTTGGGAAAACCCGGAAGCCTTCCGAAAAATGTCGCCGCTAACGAATGCGAAAAATGTCACCACTCCATTGATCCTTTTTCATGGAGCGAATGATCGTACTGATACGGAGGCCCAGTCCATGATGTTTTTTGCGGCATTGAAAGACATGGGAAAACAGTTCGGTACCTGAGATTTCCGCGAGAACCCCATGGATTCAGAGAACCAAGACATCAACGTACCCGGGATATAGAAGAAATTCAATGGATCCAGAAACACACACTTGGGCTGGATTGGAAACCGTGGGAGCGGAAAAAGAAGAAAAAAGAAAAGGAAGAGGATAGTAAAACAGACTAGTCCATTCTTTTAATCCAGTATTGACATCATTCTTAATTTTTGCATATCGTATATTTACGATATTAGCCTAATGATTGGGAGATGATATCAAACTCATTGTTGCATCACATTTTAATAAAGGAGACCATTGAAAGCGGTTATGCACCAGACGTTTCATGGTTGACCAATTATTTTCAAAGCAGCCAGGAAGAAGTAGAGAAGGCTCTTTTGGCCTTACAAGAATACCATGGAGTTGTTCTTCATCCAAATGAGTTTAAGGTATGGGTCGTTCACCCATTTTCATTATCTCCAACCAATTTTTACATTAAATCAGGCAAAGGGCAGTGGTGGGGAAATTGCGCCTGGTGTTCGCTTGGAGTAGCAGCTTTGATTCAAACGGATTTAACGATTTACACAACAATAGGTGCAGAAGGAAAGTCGATTGAAATACATATAGAAAGTGGTCGGGTTTTGGAGGAAAATCTTCTTATCCATTTTCCAATTTCTATGGAAAATGCCTGGGACAATGTTGTCTATACATGTAGCAATATGCTCGTTTTTGAAAATGAAAAACAAATTGAAAATTGGTCTCAGAGACATAACATACCAAAAGGAGATGCTCAACCCATTCAAAAGATCTGGGAGTTTTCAAAGAAATGGTATGGAAATCATTTAGCTAAAGATTGGAAGAAATGGACCATCAAAGAAGCGAAAGAAATGTTTGATGAATTTGATTTGAATCATGAAGTTTGGCAGATAGAGGAATCTGAAAGGAGGTTCTAATCAGTAGGTACTTCTTTCAAGAGTAGCTTCCAGATGAAATGTCGGATCAGCTATATCTTCTGTAGTCATATCGAGACTGTAGTTCAAACTGCCATTTTTTAATACAATTGTTCGGAAGCTTTTATGCGCTGTTTTCAGTCCTACATCATTTCTTATGAAATTGCTTTCAAGAATTAATTCGAATGACTTTTCATTAGGATCAATTTTTACGCATTGACCGTAGGTTACTTCAATTCTCCCGGTATTGTGACTGATGTAAAATTGTATGCGATCGTCTTCCGTAGGTTTAAAAAAACCTGTTTCCCAATGTTTAAATCTTCTTTCATCGTTTTCATATACCCAGGCAATTTCTTCAAACTGAATTAACGGCTCTACATCGAACGCTTCATCTAGATATCTAACCCGAATCTGGTTATCGTATTCAAATGCATTCATTGTTGGGAAACCTCCGCTACCACTTCCAGTCCATGCTCCCTGAAGCCATGTCAGTGGCGCCATTATTTCAATTGTCGATTTTTTCATTCTATATAAATTCATCTTTGGTCAACCAGAGTTCTTCGATCCGATACATATGGAAGTGGTCGTGCATCAGCGTGTGTCTTGCCAGGATCCGGGCATCATAGTCGATGTATTGGGGATGACTTGCCTTTCTTTTCCAAATGGAGTTATCGAACATTTTTAGGAGGCCAGTCGTGTCTTTTCGTAATTTTTCGAAATGAATCAGTTCAGTTTTAAGGTCGAGTACTAATAGGTCCTCTTTTACCGTATTTCCCGGCAAATACGGAGTAAATTCAGGATTTTCATACTCCACGAATTTTCTAAATCGATCATTGATCATTAGCTCAGCCCTTGAGAGGTGGCAGGCATTCTCATGAATCGACCATTTTCCAGGTATTCTTTCTTTTTTTAGAAACTCGGATGGAACGCTTTCAATTAAGGAGCTTAAAAGTTTTGGACTTTGTTCCAGGCATGAAATGATGGCATTCAGATCCTTCATAGTATTTGATTTCTTTAGTGAATTTTTGACAAGGCTAAATCAAGATCCCCGACGATGTCATTGGCATCTTCAATCCCAACAGAAAGCCGGATCAACCCATCTGTGATTCCTGCTTTTTCTCTTACGTCTTTGGGTACGGAAGCATGAGTCATGGAAGCGGAATGCTGGATGAGTGTTGAAACGTCTCCAAGAGAGACCGCAAGCGTGCAAAGGTTGACATGATTGACCAACTGTTGACCTTCATTTACTCCACCAACATCGAATGCGATCATTCCACCAAACCCACGCATTTGTTTTTTTGCCAGGTCATGTTGGGGATGAGAAGCCAATCCGGGATAGTGCACTTTTTTCACCTTTGGATGAGTCTCCAGGAAATTTGCCACTGTCAAAGCATTTAAATTATGCTTTTCCATCCGTAGCGCCAGAGTTTTGATTCCTCTAAGTGCTAGCCAGCAAGTTAGGGGAGAGGGCACACCTCCAAATAGCTTGTTAATATTCCATCTACATTTTTCAACCAGATCGTTCGACCCAATTAGGATCCCACCCAATATATCCGCATGTCCACCAATGTATTTGGTCATGCTATGTACCACACTGTCCACACCAAAATTGATGGGGTTTTGATTATATGGGGTGGCAAACGTATTATCCAATATGGTCCTAATTTGATGCTCCCGGGCAATAGAAGAGATGGCTTGAATGTCGCAGAGTTTTAATGTCGGATTGGCAGGTGATTCCATATAAAACAACTTTGTGTTGTCAAGTATTGCCTGTTGGTAATTGGCCGGTTGGGTAGCGTCAATAAAAGACACTTCTATCCCAAGGGAATCCAGATAATTTAGAAGACCACTTGTTGACGCATAGATCGATTCCGGTGCTACCAGATGATCTCCTGGCTTCAAATAGGTTAGCAAAGCACCAGAGATTGCGGCCATCCCGGATGAAAATGCAATGCAGGCTTCTCCATACTCCAATTCAACCATGGCAGCTTCAAGCGCCTCTTGTGTCGGGTTATTTATCCGGCTATAGAAAAAACCGGGAATATCACCCTCGTGGATTGCTGATCCCTTTTCGGCATCCGGGAATGCAAAGGTTGAGGCGTTGAATATTGGAGTTGAGATGGCACCATAATGTTTGGAAAGATTACCTCCTGCATGTACTACTAATGAATGAAATGACTTGTTTTTTTTCATACTCGTTTGGTTGGATCAATGAATAATTGAGCTCAGGGTACCTACCATTTCGAATTTTGAGAAATAATCATCTAACCAGTACCCCGAAACCCAATTATTTTCTGCTTATGAATAAATTTTTCTAAGTGAGAACATCCGATTTTTTTCTAACTTATTAATCAACAACAAGAGTGGTCTGCTTCAATGGTTTCGATGTGTTCATTTTCATAGCTGTTTGGATCTATTGCTTTTGGCACACCACAAACACCTGATTCTGGAAGTGAGAGGTTGACATTCCTGGCTTCATCCCAATCACCAGCGATTCCGGCCACCACTGACCTTACCTGCTCATAACCTGTTGCCAGTAAAAATGTAGGAGCACGACCATAACTTTTCATCCCCACAATGTAAAAATCCTTTTCGGGATGTCTTAACTCGACTTCTCCATGGGGATCTACTGATCCGCAGCTGTGAATGTTTGGATCTATGAGCGGAGCTAGCTTTGTTGGACATTCAAGAGATGTGTCCAATGAGATCCGAAGTTCTTGTAAAAAGGTCAATTCTGGCCTCAAACCCGTGGCAACGATCACTTCATCAGCAAGCACGACACCTGCCGTTTCATATTGACCTTTGATTGCGATCTTACCTCGGACTTCTCCAAACTCTTCTACGAAGAAGGGAGTATGCACAATTATTTGTTTTGATTCCACTAATTCTTTAATGCGCATTCCAACTTTTCCCCGTCCAGGTAATTCATCATCATCCAACCCACCATAAGCATCTTCCACTTTTGCCTTTGTCAAGATCCAACTGGTAGTCACATCCTTTGAGCGTTGTTTTAAATCTGAAAGTTCGAGAAGTGTATTTATTGCTGAATGCCCGCTTCCAATCACTGCTACATCTTTATTCTTGTATTTTTTTCTCGCTTTTCCCAGAATATCCGGGATCCCGTAAAAGATCTCGTCATTCAAGGCATGCTCACCTATTGCCGGTAGTCCGTCAGCACCGGATGGATTGGGGTTGTGCCACGTACCTGAAGCATCAATGATGGCTCTGGCATGGATTATTTCAAGCGAATAGTTGGTTTCTACCCGAAGCACAAAGGGAGCACGCTCACGACTGTAGTTCTTTATTTTATTGATCCGTCTTCTACTAATCGCAATAACTTTCGAATTGAGCCTTACATGAGGTTTTATTTCATCTGTCTCAGAAAGAGGGAGAAGGTAATTCTCTACAAGTTCTGCTCCAGTTGGGATAGCCCTGTCCAGCGGCTTTTTCCAGTTGTAAGTTGAAAGTATTTTGACAGAGGCACGATCCAGGTTATACTCCCAGGGGGAAAACATGGATACGTGCCCCCAGTCTCTTACATTATGTGCGATTTGACTCCCGGCTTCCAGAACAAGGAACGGTATCTTCCTCTTGCTCAAATGTGCTGCAGCTGCCAATCCGATGGGTCCTGCACCAATCACCGCTACTGGTAAATTGTCTTTGATCATATATATCGTTTATTAACGATATACGAATATATTACGACAAAAATTAGAAACCAAATCCCATCAATTAATAAAATACCAGGCACGAAAGATCTTCTCGTCCTTGAGCTCATAAATACCCATTGCAGAAGAGGAGACCAGTTCACCTTTTTTGTTTTTGTGACTGACTACTTCTTTGAAACTAATTCGATTCCCTTCAATGGCATATTCTTTAATTGCTGAATTCACCTTCACACCTGCACTAAAATATGATTCCATTCCTTTCCTGAAAGCTTCTTTTCCCCTGACCTCTAAAAGGAGGGTATCCGAAGTGATGTAGAACCATTTGAAATCATCAGAAATATTGGCTACCAACCTTTCAATGTCGCCAGTGTTGAATGCATCAAACTGGTCTTTTAAAACGTCGGGCAGTGGATCATTTTGTGTATAGGCTACAATAGATCCAAAAATGAGAAGGGTTGTAATTATATTTTTCATGTGCTTAAAGTTTGCGAAATGAGTCATTTGGTATGCTTTAATCATTTTGGTTAGTATTGGCTCAATGATTAAGATCGGTTCGCGCAGACCATGATAATTCATTTCATGTTAGTTCAATTTTTGATGTACGTAATTTTTAAAACCGTCTTCGAATAGCATTTTCCATCCTTCGGTCAGGTCTTTTTCGGTGTTTTCGGAAATATCCCCGAATACTGTATCTGATAAGGTAAGTGTTGTATTGCTGTCATCCCCTTCGAGTGAAAGCCTTATAAAAGAAAAAGCGGGACCTCCAAACTGGGGAGACAAGTGTCCTTTTAGTTCGAGTACATCAGGAGAGTCGATCACTATAACGTCTGCCCAAACCAAACCTTCATTGTTTCCATAATCCTCGTACATTTTACCTCCGGGTTTTGGTTCGATGATGAAATTTTGGGTTTTGGGACTGGTGTAGAAATCTTTTCTCCACCATAATCCTACATCTTTGATGAGGCATTCCCATACCTGCTTTTGTCCAGCCTCAATGGGTATTTCCATAAGGATGTTTACTGATTT
>JANQEC010000327.1 GCA_028278585.1 Cyclobacteriaceae bacterium
GACTTGGCACCATCCGGTCACCACTTTTCAAGTTAAAATATGCACGTGGATTGGAGGGTGTAGCAGGAAGTGATTTTAACTATCACAAACTACAATTCTCCGTTGAAAAGCGACAAAAAACGGGAATTTTCGGTATCTCAAAATTTAAGCTAGGTGGTGGTTATTTCTTTGGAGAGGTACCTTATTCGCTACTTTTTAATCCAATCGGAAATGAAAACCCCTTCTACGTTGGGTTTGCCTACAACCTGATGGACTTCTTTGAATTTTCTTCGGATCGGTTTGCTGAGCTACGATACAATCATTCATTTGAAGGCTTCTTTCTTAACCGAATTCCGCTTATGAGAAAGTTGAAACTTCGCTCAATTGTAAGTGCCAATATTCTTTGGGGCGGACTAAGAAATGAGAACATTGACATTTCGCAATTCACCCTGGATGGAAATGGTGATCCGGTCCTGCCTTTCAGGGAATGGACCTCCACACCTTACATTGAAGTTGGCTATGGGATTTCCAACATTCTTCGGGTTCTATCCATACAAGCTTTTCACCGGCTAACCTACACCTCTGGTGATGTGAACAATTTTGCAGTGAAGTTTAGTTTTGATTTGAGGTTGTAGGCATTTAAATTCAAGAATGAGCACTTCAGACTCAGCATTAAATCTTCGTCTACGACATCCTGACTTTCAAAAATTCCTGGACATCAATGAAAGTGAATCCAAACGAATAAGAGCGGAGTATACCTGTCATTTGGATCAAAAATATGGAGAAGACAAGCTACAAACCCTTGATATTTTCCCCTCAAATGTTAAGAATTCTCCGATTCTAATATTCATTCATGGAGGCTATTGGCGCGCGCTGGATAAGAGCAGTTACAGCTTTGTAGCAGAACCGTTTGTGAAAAACAACCTAACTGTTTGTGTGGTGAATTACAGGTTAATTCCCAACGTGAACATGAAAACTGTCTTGGATGACCTCCAGGAAGTCATACATTGGATTCAGCAGCAAGCCAAAAGATACAATGGAAACCCAAACGCAATTACGCTTTCCGGCCATTCTGCTGGAGGACACCTGGCCCTCCTGACATACATTCTAAACGAACACCTAAGATCAGCTATTCAGGCCATTTGTAGTTTAAGTGGCATCTTTGATTTAAGCTCTATCAAAAACAGCTACCTTAATGAAGTATTGCAATTGAATGAAAGTGAGGTCCGCGATTTCAGTGTTTCAAATAAGGATCTATCGGTTCTAAAGTGCCCAACGTTGTTGAGTGTAGGATCCGGGGAGACTGATTTCTTTATTGAGCAGTCTAAAAGTCTTTACACTGAAAATAAGTCATTAGCTCCCTTGGAGTACTACGAATATCCAGAGCTAAATCACTATCAAATTGCTCATAAATTAGGACAGGAAGACAGTTTTTTGGTACAGTTCATATTGGAAAACTGTGTTTGATTTGAAGTTGATTCCCTATATTGAGTTGAGGTCCTAACAACCAACTGTTATGAAAAATATTAGCTCTTCTATAAAAGGCTGGTTTCTGCTAACTACCCTCCTGATTTTAAGTAGTTCCTGTACAGAAACTGCACCACCGTCATCCGACCTTGAAGCCTTCGTTGATGACCTATTTGCCAGCGTTAATAACAAACAATCTCCAGGCACCGCAGTGATGGTTGTAAGAGATGGAGAAGTCATTCTAAACAAGGGCTATGGCATGGCTAACCTTTCGCATGATATTGCCATATCGCCAACCACGGTGTTTGACCTGGCTTCTGTCTCCAAACAGTTTTGTGCTTATGCCATATCCACATTGGTAGAAGAAGGAAAGATCGCCCTTGACGATGACGTCAGAAAACATATTCCCGAACTCCCTGATTTTGGAAACACCATCACCATCGACCACCTGGTGCATCACACTAGCGGAATTCGTGATTGGACCAGCACGTTACCGGTGGCAGGTTGGGACTTTCACGATGTGATTTCCTTTGACCACATATTACGAATGGCTTTTAATCAAAGGGCGCTCAATTACGAGCCAGGGGCTGAGTATTCCTATTCAAATACCGGCTATAACCTTCTGGCTGAGATTGTTCAGCGGGTAGAAGGCCTTTCCTTCCGTCAATGGACGGATCAGAATATTTTTCAGCCGCTCGGAATGGAACAGACCTTGTTTCTCGACGACCACACCGAAACCATTCCAAATCGTGCTCAGGGTTATCGACAATCAGGTGGCACCTATACGGCCACTCCCAATAACCTTTTGGCACTTGGATCCAGCTCCATGTACTCGACCTCTTCGGACCTGTCCAAATGGGTGATGCATCTCATGAAGCCAGGCAATAAACAACCGGTGGTAGATCGAATGTTTACCCGCGGGGTCCTGAATGATGGCGAAGAAATTAGCTATGCCTTTGGACTTAGTGTCACTGATTACCAGGAATCCCCGTGGATTAGTCACTCGGGCAGCTGGGCCAGTTTTAGAACCTATCTTTGCATCTTGCCAGAGACCGGGTATGGCATTGTGGTCCTTAACAACCACGGACGGAACACGAACCGAATGGCACGGGAAATTGCAGACTACCTGTTGGGTCCAAATGAAGAGCAGCTTAATCTTGACAATTCAAGCGACCCTGCCGACGTAGCAGCTTCCACCATGAACGAGCTCACAGGTGCCTATAAGCTGGGGCCAGGCTGGTATGTGGAAATCACTTATGACGATGATCAGCTTTGGACCCAGGCCACCAACGAAGACAAGTTCCCAATGAAAGCCCTCTCCGACTCTGTTTTTAGAATTGAGGCGTACTCCAACCGAACCATGACCTTTCATCGTGACGAAGCAAACGCGGTAACAGGCATGACGTATGCGAGCTTGGTACGGCCCAAACTTGACCTTTCAGCGGCTCCTGCTAAGTCTGACCCTGAAGACTATATAGGCACCTATGAAAGCGCAGAACTATTCACTACCTACGAGGTAATTGCCGAAGGAGACCAACTGTTGATGAAGCACTTCCGACATGGCACTATTGAACTTACCCAGGCCTGGGGCGATGACTATACCACTTCTAGGTGGTTTCTTGGTTCAGTCGAGTTCTCCAGGAATCAAGGTTACGTTGATGGTTTTTACGTAACGACAAATAGAGCAAGAAGACAGTGGTTTTCGCTGATGAAGTGACACAGCCCCGGCTAGCGCGAGCACAATGTCGTTAAGTTAAGGTTGTCACTCCAGGTAATGTTTCAAAAAGTAGCTATCGGATCTTAGATCCCAAATGAAATTAATCTTCCTATCCAAAATACAAAAAACCAAAACTCAAATAACAAATAAGAACCAAAGTCGAAATCTCAAAAAATACAAAATGGTTTGAATTTTTAAAATTTGAGATTTGAGATTTATTTATTCTTTTGGGATTTGAGATTCGTTGTTTCCATTCCCCCCTGGCACATGCATTTTGGAATGACTTCCTTTTCTCGCGCTTAACTTAACGACATTGAACGCGAGCATGTTGCTCGTGCTTTTTGATTAGAGGTACGGGGTACGAGCTTCAAGCTCCCACCAGCGGTGGATAGAACAATCTAACAGCAATCCGGTTAGGAGCTTGTGGCTTCAAAGGTTAGGTAATGAAAGTCGTCTTTTTCCATGATCTTCGTATCTGACAGCTCGATTTTGAAATCAAAGTAAGGAGCATTCAGCACCATGGTATGATATTCTCCATTTTCTCCGCATACATCCAGGTCAGACTTTTGGGACCGCGATCTTAGTTCTTTGATCAGGTGCTCATCGAAGATTCTACCAGCCAGGGGAAGCTCGAAAATTGCTTTTCTTGAAAGTGAACAAATGATTTCAAATTTGTTTTTCAAAAGATCCTGCAATGCCTGATAGCGATCGACCTCCCATAACGGCTGATCTATATCGATGAGTCCATCCGCAATCTCCTTAATCCAATTCGAGTGACCATCAACCGTTGATATATCTCCGGTAATTAGTACCTCCGTTCCATTGTTTTTGAGCTCTAGAAACGCACTCCTGTAACTTTCTCTATACGGTTCCCTAATGATGGTTTTCTCGTGCGTGATACCAATGGCCCTTGCCTGAATTTCCATGAGTTGAATATTGTGAGCGTAGAAAGTGGGTTGTAAGGATGGAACGAAGGTGACAAGTTTTTGAATGGAATACTTATCCAGAGATCGATGCAACGCCAGGGCACAATCCTTTCCACCGGTCCAGAGCATCACTGCATTTTTCATTGTTTCAAATTATTAAATAACAGGACAAATCCAATGATCCTGCACTCTTGTTGTCCTCCGCTAGCGCAAGCATGTTGCTCGTGCTTTTTGATAGAGGTACGAGCTTCAGGCTTGCACCAGCGATGGAATTCATGCCACTATAGACCGTTGGGAAATCATAAAATGGACTGACCCACCTCATTTTAAATGACATTCCAATGCAGTACACTTAGCATGTAATTGTAGTGAACTTAAAATGTCAAGATCATGAAAAAGCTTGTAACAATAGTAACAGTGCTTGCCGTGTGTTCAATCGCATTCGGTCAGGAATTTTCCCAAACTGGTATTGATAACATTCGAGCAGTGAAACAGGATGTATCCAATCCATACGTGAGGGGCAACTCACTTTGGATCGGTACTAATCTCCTTGAAGAGGCTGACAATTTTTACCAACTGAGTTATTGGCACCCGTTCACACAAAAAGACATCCTTTTACTTGATGCGCTTACATGGACGTACGAAGGGCCAATGGGAATTCATGGGACTTCCCAGCAGTTCTATCCCGGGAAGGTCAGTGCATACGGTATTGGCGTTGGCTATCAACGCTTTCACTGGAAGAAGGCATTCACAACGGTAAAAGCCATTTCATTTCTACAACAATTTTATGATGAGACTGACACAAAACTCCAGCAGGGGTATCAGTTGAATCTTCAACTCACCGCAGGCTATCGCATTGAATTGCTTTGGAAGCGTGTGTTTGTGGAACCGGGATATTCTCTCAGGTACTGGCCCATCAATACCAACTTTCCGGAGTCCTTTGAGCAGGTGGAAAGAGGGGAACGCAATTATAAAATTGAACCGAGCCTGAATTTTGGAATCAGGTTCTGAAAGGAGATATTTACCTACCACTTGTACGCCATCCCCTTTAGGCGTACGGTGTAGCCAAGCCTTATCTATATCCAAATCAATCGATATTGAGCACTCGTTACAAACGAGCGCTATTAGGGAGGTGTTTGCGTAGCTGTAAATAGCCTTCGCAAGACTGTAAGAGGTCTTTGCATAGTTGTAAGAGGTCTTCGCATGACTGTAAGAGGTCTTTGCATGACTGTAAGAGGTCTTTGCATGACTGTAAGAAGTCTTTGTACGGCTGTAAGAGGTCTTTGTACGGCTGTAAGAGGTCTTTGCAAAGTTGTAAGAGATCCTTGCATGGCTGTGAGAGTCTCCTGCTTCTTACAACCACTACCTTGCAGTGATTCAATTACACACTGGCGCGGAAGTTACTTCCGTGCCCTATTATTCAACAAATTTCAAATCTATTAGCCCTTTACCTCCAGCATAGTCAACTGCACTACTATAAACATAATCTTCTGGCTCTCTAACCCATCCCTCTTCAACAGGGTTCATATGAATGTAATCCAACTTCTGCTGCATAATCCCTGAATCACTTAGTTCTATCGGATGGTATTCATTCTTCCAGAAACAGTGGCGCTGGTGTTTGCGACTTCTCTCCACTAATTTCCTAAACATCCACAACAGCCAATCTTTTCGACTTTCCAGAATATTAGATTCAATTGCTTTAATGATCGCTACTGAAGTGTATTTCTTAAAGTCTCGAATTATCTCTTCTATCTTATTCTCACCACACTTACCCACGATGAGATGAGTATGATTGCTCATAATACACCATGCATAAATGTCTAACCCTTTGTTGTTTTGACAAAATTTCAAACTTTGTATAAGAATATCCTTGTACACTGATCTTGTGAAGACATCTATCCACTTGACAACACTAAAGGTCACAAAGTATAACTTGTCCTGATCTCTAATCTTATACTTCTCACTCATGGAAGCTAAGATTAGAATTTACATCAAGGATTTAATGTAAAAGCAGTTGACAGTAGAACTACAAGTATAAAAAAGTCATTTATGTTGATAGGCACGGATCTCCCTCCCCGAAAGCCTTAGCTGGAAGATCCGCGCCAGGTACGAAGATCCGCGCCAGGTACGGGTTGTTGTGGGAGTTGAACAATCGAAGACACCTTGCTGGAAGGAATTATAGTATAGAACCTGACTGGCGTGGAACTTGGTTCCGTGATCAACTACCAAACTTGCACGAAAGTAAACAGAATAAAAAAAGCGTAGCAAATGCTAACGCCTAGTGTCTACTTTTTATTTACATTCTACGCCAAGAGAGGGTCCATTCCAACCACATACGAATCCGAAATGCGTCAAAACGGATCGATGCTTTCCATTTACAGGAGCACCTAAATATTTAAGAAAAAATGGGTTACCTCTTCACTGTTTGATCATTAAGTGCTAAAATACACATCAAAAAAATAACAGCTATGAAAACAATTCTTCTCACGCTCACCACCGTATTTAGTATTATCTGCGTCCAGGCGCAGGACAAACTAACTGACGAACAAAAAGAGAAGCTTATTCAACATGTCTCTACCACAATTGACAAGTATTGCCAGAAGGACTATGATGGGATGTTGGAAGGTTATACCCAGGATGCAACTCTCCTGGACCCGGCTATGGGGAAAGTTCTTCCTATCGCCGCGTGGGCCGAAGCAAGAAAACCGATTGACCAGAATTATTCCACATATTCTTTAACTACCGAATACGAAGTGGTCAATCAGATGGGCAACAGTACCTGGGTGTTTGTTTATGGTCAATGGGATTTGAAGCACAAACTTTCTGGTAAAGAGGCTTCTTTCCCGATCCATTTTGCCCACCGCATAAAAGGCGAAAAAATCGTGGAAACGCGTGCCTATTTTGATCGAGTGGCTATAATGGTGCCGCTGGGGTACACCATTACGCCACCTGCCGAAGACAAATAGGTTTCATCTTCAGCATTGCATGTATCCTCCCATGCCAGCATGATCATGTTGCTCGTACCAGCAGAAGTACTGGTTTCAACCTTGACCAGCAATAGTGTTTTTCCCGATGGTTCAAGTAGCAAACATTTCATGTTGGCAAAATCCTTTTTTTCAAACAAGAATACCATAACAGGAAATCCATGAGTGGTATTGGGTTTATCGTCATTCATTGGTTTTATGTGCAAATGACACGAATCAATTGCAACTACTCTGAACGAAGAGTGACAAAACCAAAACCTGATTTTCAATAGTAATAACATGGAGCTTGGATTTTCAAACGTCTTCCTGGTTTTAGGTTTTATTCAAGGCATCATCCTCATTATAGTCGCATTTGGTCACAAGGCCATGAACCAACTCTCCCGCAAGCTACTTGGGATTCTTCTGATCATTCTCACACTCGGGACGCTTGGCACCTTTGCCAATCATGAATTGGAGTACTTTTCTCACCCGGTTGAGCTGAGATTATTCGTAAACTACTTTCCATATTACCTGATCATGATCCTGGGGCCAACAATATACTTCCATTGCAAAAGTGTATTAAATCGTGATTTCAAATTGAAGAGGAGTGATAAATTCCAATTCTACCCTGTTCTACTGGAATTTGTTCCTTTCGTTTTAAGTCTTCTTGTTTTGGCCGGATCAGCATTGAATATCATCGGGGAACTACAAGATGGATATATCAAATATCTCTGGTACTATCAGAGAGGCATGGAAATCCCCAGGGCACTTTCCATAATTTTCTATATGATCCTGGGATGGAAATACCTGGTAAAACAAAAACTGAAAACCAATGAGCAGGGATATAAATGGGCACAAACGCTTCTTACAATTTTTAGTGGATTGATCTTTCTTTTTGTTATAGACCTGGCCATTTTCTTCTCCCCGCTGGGAGCCCTGGTTTTCGAATACAAAGTGGATATATATACCATCTATTATCCGATCGTTGCGTTTATCTATTTTCTGACCTTCAGACTGGCGTTTCAAAAAACTCCCTGGTATTTTAATTCATTCGAAGTTCCCGAAATCGAAATGAAGGCGACTCAGATTCTTGGCTATATCGAAAAGGGGAAAATATTTCAAAATCCTGACCTGAAGTTGGGAGACATAAGCAAGGGCACAGGCATTCCGGAAAAAGCAATTTCATTCGTCTTGAATCATCATTTTCAGAAGGGTTTCAATGCGTTTATTAATGAATTAAGAATCAAAGAAGTCCTGGAAAGAATTGACAATGGGGACCTGGAAAGATTTACCATAGAAGGAATTGCTACTTCTACGGGGTTTGCTTCTCGTACGACGTTTTATCGGGCATTTAAGAAATTTACCAGCAAACTTCCTTCGGAATACCTTTCAGATTCGTAAGTGGAAAATGGTCCTGATTCTTAGGTGGAGTAACACGAGGTACCTGAGCAGTTTACGTCTTTTTCAACTCGACCAGGGTGTTTCAAATCCCGATTTGAAACATTTTCCAATGGAATGATCCTTTTCTGCATTGAAACAATGCAGTTTCTTGCATCCATTATCACCCTGGTCTGATCCATGGAATCAAAATCATTCTTACGTTCAGATGCAGGATTTTTTCAAACAGCTAAAACATATGAAAAGAATTAGTACAGCCTTTTTTTCTTACAAGCACCCTGTCATAATTGAGATGAGGGTGTATCCAAAGCACATGAGAAGATCATGAAAAAATTTACAAGAAGAAGAAAAAGAAAGAATAGAAGCTCTTAACTATAAATCTATTCACGAAATGGTTGAATTCAAAAGCGTATGAAGGGAAGGTTACCTTTTGAACTTTCCATCATTAACGCAGAAAACCACCTCTAAAATCCAGCTATGAGGTCGATAAACCCAGCGATCCTCACATCTTCAGTTAACTCACCAAATACAACTAATATGAAATTCTATGTTAAAACTTTTCTATCAGGTTCTTTATTCCTGCTAATGCTTTCTCTATCAGCTCAACAAGATATAGAAGTAAGCTTCGGTAGTGTAGTCATCCCCTCCTCTACCGGTACGATGGATTATGGAAATGTAATGATCGAAAATCCTGTTACTAACTTCTTCACGTTAGAAAATACGGGAAACATTGATTTGACACTTGGCGCTACCAACCCAATTACCATTACCGGAATGAACGCATCCGACTTTTTGCTCGAAACCGATTCATCCGGGGCTATTATCGGGCCAGGAATAAAAGCCGTCTTTGCGATAACATTTAATCCTGTCGTCAGTGGAGCTAAAAGTGCGACCGTCACCATTTCGAGTGACGATCCGGATGAAAGCACCTATACCTTTACTATCACAGGAACAGCAGTAGACAAACCTGCCACCTGCCTGATCCCATCAGAAGACATGGAATCAAGTTATACAGGTTCAGCTCCAAACCTGGTTTTTTTTAGTGGTGAGGTCAACGGAGTATTCACACATTCTTCACCTTCCGGCTGGACCCCTCTGCTTAGTCTGGCCTTTTCTCTATTCGGGTTGGACATCAATGTAAACACAACTTCTGATGCCCATACAGGAACCAATGCCATCGAGTTATTCAGTGACGGACTTGGTTTTGGGGATCTTAATACCATCTTTCCTTGTGCTACTCAACCTACGAAACTGACTGGTTATTACAAATTTTCCGGGGCTGTCGAAGATTCAGCAATTGTTGTTGTATCCAGTGCAGGGATGGATGGGACCAATATCACGGATGCTAATTCCGACACCTTGTACATCCAGACCGATGCATCGGTCTACACGCCCTTTGAAATAAATTTTGGTTACGATCTAAACTCAGTGGATTCACTTAGGATCTACCTGGCTACCACGACCAATGGAGTTTCTACTTCTTTCAAGGTAGACGACCTTGAGATCGTGGACTCCGCTCCTCGTCCATTTATTACCACCTGGAAGACTGATAATTCCGGAACTTCAACTAATACACAAGTAACAATCCCCACCACAGGATCAGGTTATGATTATGATATCTATTGGGAGGAAGTAGGGAATGCTTTGAATAACGGTACCCTGGCTAATCAAGCTGGTGATGCTACGATTAATTTCCCTTCCATTGGTACCTATCGGGTAGAAATTAGTGGAGATTTTCCTCAAATCTTTTTTGATAATGGAGGGGATCGACAGAAGATATTATCCATTGAACAATGGGGAGACATGGCCTGGAGATCAATGAATAGTGCATTTGAGGGATGTATCAATCTTGATATTATGACTTCTGACAGTCCGGACCTTTCCCAGGTTACACAGTTGGGCCAAATGTTTTCCCAGGTAAATACACTCAATCAAAGTATAACCAATTGGGACGTTAGCAATGTAACAGATATGTCATTTATGTTTTCAAATGCCAATTCTTTCAACGAGGATATTGGTAGCTGGGATGTAAGTAATGTTGCAGGAATGGCCGGGATGTTTCAGGGAGCTAGTTCATTTAACCAGGACATAAGTCAATGGAATGTGAGCAAGGTAACAACCATGGGAAGCATGTTTGCGGGGGCTACCTCATTTAGCCAGGATATAAGTGGATGGGATGTAAGCAGCGTAATATTCATGAATGGTATGTTCTTTTTTGCCGAATCATTCAACCAGGATCTTAGTACCTGGAACGTGAGCAATGTCTCCCAAATGCCACAGATGTTTCAGCTCGCCACCTCCTTCAATCAAAACCTCGGTAGCTGGAATGTAAGCAATGTGACAGATATGAACCTGATGTTATCCAACAGCGGGCTCTCTTCTCAAAACTATGATCAAACGCTTCAGGGCTGGTCTACTCTGGGGTTTTTGCAATCAAATGTACCACTTGGAGCCGCAGGTCTGATTTATTGTAGTAGTGGAGATGCAAGACAATTATTGATTGATAACTATAATTGGAACATCATTGGAGACAGCCAATGTCAGCCTTTCATAACTACCTGGAAGACGGATAATCCGGGAACTTCTACGAGCACTCAAATAACGATTCCTACTACCGGATCTGGTTACAATTATGATATTTATTGGGAAGAAGTTGGTAATCCTGCTCATAACGGCAATCTTCCGGGGAACACTGGGAACGTGACCATCGATTTCACTTCTGCTGGTACCTATCAAGTTGAAATAAGCGGAGATTTTCCCCGAATCTACTTTGTAAATACCGGTGATAAAGAAAAAATTCTGAGTGTTGAACAATGGGGCGACATAAGCTGGTCCTCTATGTCACGAGCCTTTGAGGGATGTACGAATTTAATACTAGCAGCATCAGATGCACCTGATCTTTCAGTGGCAACGGACTTATCATTCATGTTCAGAAAAGCTAGTTCCATTAATCAAAACATAGGGCATTGGGATGTGAGTAATGTGACCAATATGATTGGTGTGTTTGAAGAGGCAACTTCTTTCAATCAGGATATTGGTACCTGGGATGTAAGTAATGTGACCAATATGAGCAACATGTTTAATAGAGCCAGTTCGTTCAATCAGGATATTGGTGCCTGGGACGTAAGTAATGTAACAAACATGAACGGCATGTTCAATAGAACCAGTTCGTTCAATCAGGATATCGGCAATTGGAATGTGAGCAAGGTAACGGACATGTCTTTAATGTTTGTCCTTGCAAGTGCTTTCAACCAGGATATAGGTAATTGGAATGTGAGCAGTGTAACAAGGATGGCCGCTATGTTTTCATCCGCTACTTCTTTCAATCAGAATATTAACAGCTGGAATACGAGCAATGTAACTGATATGAGTTCAATGTTTACAAATGCAGGTTCATTCAACCAGAACATAAATAGCTGGGACGTGAGTAACGTGACGAACATGAGAGCCATGTTTTCTCGTGCTCTCTCTTTCAATCAGGATATCAATAGTTGGAATACCAGCAATGTAACTGATATGAGCTTCATGTTTAGTGAAGCTAATGCCTTCAATCAGAACATTGGAAATTGGGATGTTGGCACGGTAACAAACATGCATAATATGTTTTTTCATGCTATCTCCTTCAACCAAGATATAAGCAATTGGAATACAAGCAATGTAACCAATATGCTTTCAATGTTTAGGGATGCCGAATCCTTTAACCAGAGCCTGGGAGATTGGAATGTAAGTAATGTAGCAAATATGTTTCAGATGCTCTCGGGAAGTGGATTGTCAACCCAACACTATGATCAAACATTGATGGGCTGGGCTGCTCTTCCATCACCACAATCAAATATTTCCATCGGAGTAGATAACATGACCTATTGCGGAGCAATTGAAGATAGACAATCATTAATTGACACCTACAATTGGACTTTTACAGGGGATCTAATCGCGGGTCCAACACCCGACGCTCCAAGCCTTGAGGATGTAACTGGGGAATGTTCCGTTGAGATTTCTACTGCACCAACAGCTACTGCCTGTGACGGTAGTGTAATCATAGGTACACCGAATGTGGCGTTTCCAATACACAAACAAGGCCTCACGAAAGTAATCTGGCGGTTTAATGATCCTGGTGGAAGTGTTTCTACTCAAACTCAGAATGTGATCGTAGAGGATAAAACCTCACCTGCTATAGTACTTGATGCAGAAATAACCATATCAAGTGACCCTGGTTTGTGTGGAGCTACTGTTAACATTCCGATACCTTCTGTAAATGATAATTGTCCTGCTCAAATACTGGTTTATGATATTTGTTCAACAGACACAGATGGAGATGGTTTAGTAGATGGAGTTGACGATTTGGACGACGATAATGATGGGGTCTTTGATCTGGTTTCTTTTTTTGGAGCATTTTTTAGAGCTGATAATTGTCACTTTATTGCAAATCCTGATCAGATAGATTCAGATGGAGATGGATTAGGGGATGCATGTGATCCGGAACCCAATGTATTTGATCCCAATGCATTAAACGGCATTGATATTATCCCGGATGATTACACCTGCGACGAAAACAGTACTCCTGTTTTCATGTCATTCGAATATAATTTGACGAATGATCATACAGGCACAAATGATGCCAGCGGATTTTATCCGGTAGGAACGACGATTGTTACATGGACCGTTGAAGATGCGAACGGGAATGTAGGTACTGTGACCCAAAGTGTTACTGTAACTGGTGGTTCAACACCGGAACCTGATGTCACCGTCTTACCTGACCTGACAGATGATTGCTCAGTGTCATTACCTGATGCGCCAACAGCGACTGATATTTGTGATGGTGTAATCACCGGAACACCCAACGTATCCTTCCCGATCTCGACAGCAGGAACAACGGTGGTGACCTGGACATATACAAATGCAAGTGGCAATGCCTTTTCGCAAACTCAAAATGTAATCATCGAAGATGCAACGCCTCCAGTTCCAAGTGTTGAAAGTCTTGCCGATTTAACCGGAGAATGTACAGTTGAACTACCTACTGCACCTACTGCTACTGACAATTGTGATGGAGCAATCAACGGAATTCCGAATGTCAATTTTCCCATTACCGAGACAGGCACAACGGTGGTGACCTGGACATATACAGATGCAAGCGGTAATGTCACCACACAAACTCAAAACGTAATCGTTGAATGTGAGGCATTGGGGGTCACAACCAATGAAGAGTTGAGAATATACCCGAATCCGGTGTCAACATGGATCGAAATCGCAGGTCGCGACGTTGGTAAAGTGCTTGTTTATTCTCTTGATGGAAGTCTGGTACTTAGTAGTTATGGTAATCGCATAGCTATGGGTCATCTGGAAACCGGCAATTACATAGTAACCATTCAAGCTCAAGAAAAAATCTCTTCCTTTAGGATCTTTAAGAAATCTGATTAGCGAAGTAAGGAATCGCTAAGAAGATAAACCCGTCGGCAGCACTTTAGGGTTTAGGGGAGCTAAGAGTTCCCCTTTTTTATTTGTTACAGGCCGTTAATTCAATGACAATCACTTCTATTTCCACTGGTGTGAGATAAAAATCTTAATCCCAATTTCATCAAATTTCAAATTAATTCTCACGAACGCAACCTTTCATCAAAAAATACATCTATTAGAGCAAGGCTCTAATTCAGAATCTGATTTGGCCACACTAATTAAATGCCTGACAAATGTTCAAAAACTACCTTAAAACATCGCTTAGAAGTTTACTTAAAAACCCGCTAAGCTCTTTCATCAATTTATTCGGACTCGCCGTAGCAATCGGTGTTTGTATGATCGTGTATTCATTCATGGAATTTGACTATACGATTGATAATTTCCATGAAAACAAACATGAAGTTTATTTAACCACCTTTTATGTAGATAGAGATGGGACTGAACGTCAATTTGGATTGTCTCCAACTCCTCTTGGTGCCATGCTAAAAAAAGATTTCACGCACATAAAAAAAGTTTGCCGTGTGGAAGATTTTGGAACCATCATGAAATATGAGGACAAGGTTTTCAGCCAAACCGTCCGCTACGCAGACCCTGAATTCCTTGAAATGTTCACCTTCCCATTGAAATGGGGTCAGGCCAGTTCACTTGAGGACATGAATAGCATCATCTTCAGTGAGGAAATGTCCATCAAGTACTTTGGCAATGAAAATCCGGTTGGCAAAAACGTTCTATTGAAATTTGGGGACCGACGAAAAACCTTTACGATTTCTGGTGTTGCCGAACCATTTCCACTTGCTCATGCTATTGATTTTGACTTCCTGGTCAATTTCGAAAACTTATACACCACCCACCCTGATTATGACTTAAACAACTGGCGCGGTTTCGTTAACGCCACCCTGATCCAGGTAGAAAACCCATCCGATCTAAAGGTGATCGAAGAGGGTATGGAGAAATATCGCACCCTACAAAATGGCGTCCGTGAAGATTGGCCCATTTCAAAATTTGAATTCGTGCAATTAGCAGATCTACACAACAGATCAGGAGACATAAGCAGTGATATCTCATCGGGTGTGGAAGAAGAAGCGCGACTTGTTTTACCGATCATCGGTATGTTCATGTTACTATTGGCTTGCTTCAACTACATCAACATTGCTATTGTATCTGCAGCTAAACGATTGAAAGAAATTGGGGTGCGAAAGGTCATTGGGGCTAATCGGCGACTTGTCATCATTCAGTTCATCGCTGAAAACATTTTTGTTACCCTCTTTGCTTTGATTTTAGGTGTAGCAATTGGAGCTTTCGTCTTTCTTCCGTGGTTCAATAACCTTTTCAATATCAACCTTGGCCTTCGACTTACTGATGCGAACCTGTGGATCTTCCTTGGGTCGATTCTCCTTTTCAGTGGAATTGCCTCGGGGATCTACCCGGCATTTTACATTGCCAAATTTGAAGTGGTAAAGATCTTTAAAGGCTCCGTGCAGTTTGGAAAGAAAAATCCACTCACGAAACTATTTCTTGGTTTCCAATTGATATTGGCGTGCATCACAATTACCTGCGGTGTGATTTTCACCCAGAACACGACCTACCAGGCCAACCGGGACTGGGGATGGCAGCCTGATTCATTTATTTACGTCAGAATCCCCGATCAATCCGCTTACGACAAATTGAGTTCTGCTATGCTGCAAAATTCGAATGTCGAGGACGTCTATGGCTCCAGAAATCACCTGGGAAGAAGTTCCATCACCCGGGTGATCGACACGCCAGAACGTCAATATGAAATAACGGAGCTCGCAGTAGACGCCAATTATGCTGAAGCAATGGGTCTTGAACTAAAAGAGGGACGACTGTTTAAAGATCGGTTCGAAAGTGATAAACGGGTGGTGGTCGCAAATGAACTGATGGTGAAAAGTATGGAACTCAAAGATCCGGTCGGATCCATCTTCAAGATTGACAGCATACAGTATGAAATCATTGGAGTTGTGAAAGATTTTCACCTCTACAGCTTCTACAGTGAAATTCGACCGACGATGCTTAGAGTTGCGGAGAAGGAAGATTATCGCTACCTGTCCATCAAGGTAATAGGCGGGAAGGAAGAGGAAACCTACAAAGATCTTGAGGCCAAATGGGCAGAGTTTTATCCTGAGGACCCGTTCAACGGTGGATACCAGGAAGACGTATTCGAGTTTTATTTCGAAGACATTGGAAACCACGCCAAATTCATGAAGGCCGTGGCTTTTATCGCTGTAATGCTGGCAGCCCTGGGACTGTATGGACTAGTGACCCTCAATGTAACGGGACGAGTCAGGGAGTTCAGTATCCGAAAAGTGTTGGGTGCGGAGCTCAGAAACATTGCAACGAATATTACTAAGCAATATGTGCTATTGTTCGCGATAGCCCTTGCACTGGGTGCACCTATCAGCTTTTTCCTGATGGAAGCATTGATGGATGCGGTCTATGAATATCATATCCCAATGACGGTATCTGGTGTGATGATTGCCGTAGTGCTTTTGATATTCGTCTTGCTAGCTACCGTTTCAACCCAGGTTGGAAAAGTGTCCAAGGCAAACCCTGTGGAAGGATTGAAGGTGGAATGATTTTTTAGTTTACTTGATAACCAATCGGCTTAAGATCGGCAATCCATTGATTTGCCCACGAAGAAGGTATACACCTGCTGAAACATTCGACGGTACAAATTGGACCTGGTGATCAATGCTAAGATTAGTGACTGGCGCAGATTTTTTCCCATTTAAATCCAGGAGTGAAAGTTCAATGCCTTTAATTTCATTTCCCCAGAAATTCTGAATAGTTATCTTCTGTCCAGCTTTGGCGATACTTGGGTATATCTGCGGTTCGCCTAGCAGAGGCTCATGTAATACCCTCACGATTGGAAATTGTTCATAGGCTCCATCAAAATCTGTTTGTGTAAGCCTGTAATACACGGCACCAAAATAAGTTGGATAATCTTCAAACTGGTAATCTATTCTACTTACACTATTTCCCGCTCCATCCAGATAGGAAACGATCTCAAATGAAACTCCGTCAAATGACCGTTCAATTGTGTAAAAGTCATTATTGATTTCATTGGCAGAGGCCCAGTTTAAAAGCACGCTTCCATCCTTAGATTCAGCTGAAAAAAATATTAATTCTATGGGAAGGGTAGAAAGGCCTTCACCATTTAGGTTGTCTCCCGAAGCATTGCAAAGCTCACCACAACAATTATTTGTGCAATCCTGATCTGCATTTGAAGGATCGTTATTAACAGTCCCAGTAATATTGCCTGAAGTAATATTAAGCGTACCACCTGCTCCAATATCAATGGGTCCACTGCTCACAATAGTATTGGCTTGAAGAACTCCACCACTGATTATGTCTATCCCTTTGCTCCCCAGGTCAGCTGTTCCTCCAATAGAAAGTCCTCCACTAACCGTATTCGTCCCATTCCCATTTACAGTAAAATCTCCTCCAACTGTCACTGTTCCTCCTGCAGCAATATTCCCATTCCCTTCATTGATGTAATCTCCTCCAATCGCAATCGTACCATCATTGAAATTGGTTGTTCCATTTCCACTGTTAAAATAGTCACCACCTACATCCAGTGTTCCACCATTCTGAACAGTTACAGCGCCATTTCCATTGTTGTTGAATCCACCTGTAGTTGTGAATGTTCCGCCATCTATCAGTATGGTTCCATTTCCATCATTATCAAAAGATCCGGTCACTGTAAGACTACCTCCAACAGAAATTGTAATGTTGTTTTTGTCTAAAATAAGATTTGCAGAAACGGTACAGGTGGTGGTGATTGTTATGCTTCCCTCAAAGCTTCCTCCACCAGAAGGAGGACATTGAGCAAAAGCGGTTATTAAACTCAGACAAAGTCCGAATAACGAGAGAAATTTAGTTTTCATTTTAATTAGGGTGATTATTAAAATTCAACGTGAAATTAAAGCGTTGTATGTCTTTCCAATTAGACTTTTGGACGTAACATTATAATTAGTCGTTAAGAAGTCTTTCTTTCTCGTTTAATGGTGGATTATCTGAATCAGACGGTTATTCGGTTTTAGCGTTTACTGCTATAAGCCTTATTGATACAATCGATCCTTTAACCTGACAGATCAGGTCAACAACGCCAAAAGCAAAGGCATGGTAACAAAAGCAATCAGTGTTTCAAATGTGATAATTGTAGCCATCAGCTTTTGATCTCCGTTTAGGTGTCCAGCTAAAATGTAAGATGAAATCGCACAGGGAACAGACGAGAAAAGAACCGCTATTGAGCGTCTAATATCCTCAATTCCTAAAGTTGTCATTACGTAATAAGTAAGTACTGGTAGCGCAATTAACTTCAAAACAGATGCCACAATCACAGGCAAGGTCTGTTTTCGATTTCCTTTTAATTGCAGACCTGTCCCAACTGAGATCAGTCCCATTGGAAGCGCAGCACTGGAAAGGATTTTGAACATATCATTGGAAACATATGGGAGGCCAATCCCTGTGACATTTAAAAGAATCCCTACAAAACATGCGACCACCAGGGGATTGCTGAGCACTCCTTTGATCAGGCTAACAAACCCTTTCCCATTTTTTGATACATAGTAGTTGAGACAACTAATACACAATATGTTTACAAGGGGTATAACCCCAGCCATCGCAATTGCAGCTAAGGCCAACCCTTTTGGTCCAAAAAGTGCGATTGCAGCTGCAAGCACCACATAGTTGTTTGGACGAATACTCCCTTGAAAAACGGATGTGAAGGAAGCTGCACTTATCGGTAACAATTTTCTGATCACTACCAGAACCAATGAAATTGCGATCACCACGAGCATCAGAATACTTGTCAATGAGTAAAAGTCATTCAACGTAAAAGAAGTGTTCACTAACTTTTCTACAAGCAGTGCAGGGAGAAATACGTAGTAGGTGATCCTATCCGCAATCTTCCAAAATCCTGGAGCCGGAAATTCCCATTGCTTGAAAACCAGGCCAAGCATGACCAATAAAAAAATGGGAAGGATTGCTTCAAAAATGGCGTACATAGGTGCTTGTGTTTGATTCTCGCAATCTATGAAATGTGGGACTTATTCTCTCTATTGAGTATATCTTCGTTGATCATAAATTTGATCATCAATGGAAAGGAAGAAACCCAAGAAAGTTTTCACCGATGGACCTATTTTACCTGAAAAAATAGCCAACTCGATATCAAGCCATCAATCAAAAACTGACATTAGCGAACACAGCATATTTCTTGAACAGGTTCAGAAAAAGATCATAGGTGGCAGGGAACTTTTTGCTGTTGATTATTCAGTGGACGAAGGTGCCGTTGAAGGTATTCTTTACGATATCCGGGAAAGTGCTTTTGCTAAATTCAATCTTTCTTGCTTGCATATGTATCATAGCCTTGGAGAAGTGAAGGTTGGTGAAATCAACTTTTTCGTCTTCACTTCATCAGCGACAGAAAAAGAAGCAGCGGAGGCTTGTTCGTATTTAGTGGGTGAGTTTAGGTCCAGGGTTAAGATTGTTGCAAACGAAGGTTTTTAGAGCCAATAGGTACACATGCCACGATTTGGACTTATTCAAATGATGAAAACACTGGCTTCCAATTGTGAAATGTTTATCGTTGGCGCATGAAAACATTCAAATTCCTAATTCTGATCTGTATCGTAATTTCCTGCAGTCCCAAGCCGCAGGCCAAAACAGAACTGAAGCCGTCGGATTTTTTCTCACTTATTTCTCAGGAGAAAATGGAACGCTATGTATCAATCATTGCCTCAGACTCCACACAAGGTCGCGGTTTTGGAACTGATGGTTTAAAAAAAGCTGCACAATTTGTAGCGAATACATATGAAAGTGTTGGATTAAAACCGGTAAATGAACGTTCGGGCTCCAATCCCTTCTATCAGCCTGTGGTAGAAATTGTTGATGGTCAGGATATCCAGTCTCAGAACGTATTGGGCATTATCGAGGGATCTGATGACCAGTTGCATTGGGATTCTGTACAAGCTGCTTGGTAAGGATGATACGCATGCAACGCCGTTTGTTGGCGTGCAGAGAGGCAGCGTCCAAGCAGATTTGCGCTGACGTGGCGACGATTAGT
>JANQEC010000338.1 GCA_028278585.1 Cyclobacteriaceae bacterium
CAACATTGACCACGGAACATTGGACCTGCAAACCGTGGCATATCCAAATCCTGTTGACCAGGAAGTGACCTTTCAACTTTCCATCAACTCCATAGATCAAGGCACTCACTTCATACAATTCTTTGGGACCGTCAACAAAAAATTGAAAGGTCACTTCCTGGTCAACAGGATTTGGATATGCCACGGTTTGCAGGTCCAATGTTCCGTGGTCAATGTTGTCCCCGTAAATTATTTTGAGCTTTTGTCCTGATGAAAGTGACAACTCGGAAATGGCTTGCATATTGAATGTACGATCCAAATGGGGAACATACAAATACAAGTTGTGAGGCAACGTAGCAACCAGTTCCTTGTCCCAGGAAAGAACTACATGTTCATTCTCTGTTGAACCTATGCTATACACCCATTCTTTATTTATTCCCGGACTAACATAATTCCTGGATAATCCATAACTATCCTTCAGACCAAAATCGATTTCTTCAGCAATTTTCGGAGGAGATCGAAGATCAAAATGGTCTTCCTGATCCTTTGCTCCCGGCTTCATACCAATTCCGGCAAGATTTGTGGAAAAAACTCCATCTGTCATATGCACTATTAACTGCCAATTCGTTTCGTCAATGATCCAGGAATCTTCTATAGGGAATTCATTGGGAACAGCCTTTCTTCCATTTATTGTTGCGGACTGATTGGGAAGTGTGAGCGTCACAGCAAAACCAATTGAAATCCAGCCCCCTTCAAATACATCAAGGCTTGAAGAAACATTGTAAGCTCCATTGTATGTATAGATTCCATCGGGAGTTATGTTTCCTTCAATGATCACTCCTTCTGATATGTGACGGGAAATAACATCGCTCCAATTCAATTCTTCCAAAAAGGGATTGGCTATTAGATTCCAGCCAGCTTTCAGGTCCAGGGAGTATTCTGAATTGGCATTTAAATTGATCGGCGATAGCACTCCAGCGTCCATTGATACGTCTTTCGTGTTAAGGTGCCAATAGCCTTTTCCACCGCTAATCAAATCATTGTAGAATACATTTTCAATAGCACCCGTTTCAGTATTATAACCTACTATACGCCAGGACGAACCTTCATCTTCTGAACGTAGGTTCGGAAATAATTCATTAACTCTTACAATGGAAGTAGGCACTCCAAAAATTCGATAATCCGAAATGGTCGTTCCTGGCTTAAAAACAGATTCAGTTGAAACGGGAATTACAGAAAGGGTGAATTTTTTTGAAATGAAATCAATTCCATCTGAGGATTGCACTCTAACAGAATAGGTACCAGCTGAAAGCTCTGATGAAACTCTTAAGGCAGTTTGAGCGATCGTAAAAGATCCATTGTCTGTGTCCCCATCTCCGGTAACAAGCGTATACGTAAATGAATCGCTCTGATCTTCATCCGTTGTTCTGAAAAACCCAACATTGCTTCCACCGGATAATCCTTCTCCAAACAATGTGTTGGATAATCTGATGTCTGTTGGTGGATTATTGGTGTTCTCCTCAAGTATCGCAATTGTAAACTCTTTGTCAACCGTCAGCCCGCCACTATCGGTTGTTCGAATGGTAACATTATAACTGGATTGGTCATCAAAATCAAAAATTTCTGTTGATTCCAGGCTATTTCCATCATTTATTACAAACGCTGAAGTCGCTCCTGAAATGAGGCCATACGTATGCGTATCAGACGCATCGGGGTCTGAAGTCGACAAGGTTCCAACCTGGGTTGATACTGGCCGATTCTCCGTTATGGTTCTATTGGATAAACTAATATCCGTGGGAGCCTGGTTCGATCCTTCTTCATCTACATCAACAATTGTAATGGTAAAAGGAGCTTCAAAGATTCCTCCATTTCCATCATCTGTTCTGACCCGTATATTATAGCTCGACCTGGTTTCGAAATCAAAAACCTCGGTGTTGACAAGTTGGTTGGTGTTTTGAATATCAAAACTTCCATTGTCTACATCTCCATCACCTGCCACCAATGAATAGGTGTGATTGTCATTCAAATTTGAATCCTCAGAAGAAAAAGACCCAACGATCGTATTGATTGGCATATTTTCCGAAAGGAAATCGTTGGATAAATTAATAGCAATCGGGACGCTATTGGTCACCTCTACACTTACAACCCAATCCTGTGTTGTCACTCCATCTTCTGCTGTGATGGTGTAGGATATGGGATTAGAGAAATCGTTTGCTGTAACTCCTGATACCTGAGTAACTGAGCCTATGCGCGCAGTTGCTCCTGCTGACAGAACGAAACTCGAAACAAGTGATGTAATATCCGTATTTGCGGGAACTTCAATATCGACCGTGTGAGTCAGGCTGTTTGGAGTTGCACTAGCTGCCTGTTCTGGAAAACTATAGGATATAAAATCTGTCTCTGTGCTTACGCTATTCGTTACTTCAAAACTTTGCTCAGCCGCAAACTCGCTTCCAATGTAACCGCCGTCTACAGCCTGGACAGACCAGTGATAAGTCCCTACTGGTAAATCTTTTATAAACCAATTGTTGGTTTGGATTTCACCTCTTCTGGTAAGCTTACGGAATCCATTTGTCAAGTTTGCATGAGCAGGTCGTACATGATCTTGCAGAGGTCCTCCTATGTAAATATTGTACGTCAACCCATCCTGGGGAGTAATATCATCAAATGATTTATCCCATAAAAATGTCACTTGATTGGAAGAAATACTAGTGCCTAAGTTGGTTGGTGCAGACGGTTTAGCATTCGAAACGGCAATTCTATTCTTTTCAACTTTAAACGTCCCATCGTTGGTGAATTGCACGATATCCAGATCCCCATCAACGTCGAAATCAACACTCCTGGCACTTGTGAAATTTTCAGCAATGTCAGGAAGCCCCTGTAGTGAAAAACCAGACCCCGTATTGAAATAAATTAATAAGTGATTATTAGATCCATCTGATTGAACATAAAGCAAGTCATTTTTTCCATCGTTGTTGTAATCTGCAACCTCAGCAACCTGTGGATGAACAAACTGGGTTTCTATATCAAGTGCATCCACAAAACTGGTGCTATTGTTTTCAAACAGTTTGATTCGAGAATTCCCACTCAGGTAGGTTGTCACCACATCCAGGTCACCATCATTGTCAAAGTCAATCCACCGAGGCTTACTTGATTCATTTATAGTTAGGATGTTGGAAAACTTCTCAACCAAAGCACCACCCGTGTTTTCCCAAATGGCAGTTTTGTTTTCAGTTGGTGTCACGTACTTAACTAACAAATCGACACGGCCATCTCTGTTAAAATCTCCAACATCGAATTCATCGATAAAAGTAAACGCTGCAACAGTGGTTAAATCATAAGAACCTGGATAACCTGTTCCAGCTCCATCATTGAGAAAAATCTTATTGGAATTTCCAGTGGAAAAAATGTCAAGGTCTCCATCGTTGTCAAAATCAAATATTGCACCTTCAAACCTGTCTGCACTCGTTTCCTGGAAAAGCTGATGTTTTAATGCATACCCATTAAAATTGTCATAGGTATCTATAATTCCCGTCGTAGAGTTGTTGCCCGTTCTTAAAATATCCAGGTCCCCATCTTCGTCTAAATCTCCAAGCTCAAGAAAAATTGATTGCAATGCATCAACATTATCTGCAAAAATTTCTACGAATTGTTGATTTGTGTTTCTATAAATATTCACCGATTGGCTTCCCTCAACTGTACCAGACACAATAAGATCTAAGTCGTCATCATTATCGATATCTCCAAATTCAATAAAGTCATCTCCGGATGAAATTGAAATCGGGGCAATTCCTAAGATTGACTCAGC
>JANQEC010000355.1 GCA_028278585.1 Cyclobacteriaceae bacterium
TCCAATGAAGAGGTTCGATGATGCATGCTTTGACCAGGCGGCAATACCGAATGAGGATGCCTGATCAAGTCAGGCATGACAAAACAATTTCAAAAGGTCTGTGCCTTAGGACAGGTGTCATATCGTACTTGATGCGGTATTCAGAAGGTCTGTGTCTTAAAGACAGATGTCATACCGCACTTGATGCGGTATCTTCCTTAGACCAAAATTCTCTCTCTGAGTCACCCTGAACCTGTTTTCAGGGTTAAAACGAAACCTTCAAAAACAAATTAGCTGCCGGGATACTTGTATCGAACGAACGACCATAGCCAGGAATGGAATAAACATCCTCAGGAGTTTGTCGGTCATAGTCCAGCAGATAGCGTAATCGAAGGTTCAATCCCAGCGCCAAAAAGTTATTGATTTGCCGGTCAGTGTAAACTGCAAATTCGATCCAGCTAGCAGCTATACCTTTTCGTTGATAAGAAGCAGTCAGCATATCAGGGACGTTAATGGTGTTCTCTGTATCAAGCGTAGCACTTTCATCAAATGAGCTGATCGCGTATTTGAATGTTATTCCAAGTTTATTTTTAGGCAAAAATTGAGAGTAAATACCTGTCCCAAAACGATAATAGAATCCCTCAGATTGGTAAGAGCCATTCGCATAAACTTTGGTTGGGTTTAACGTTGCCATTCCCACTTCAAAAATGAGCGGGACTTTTTCCTTAATGAGAATTTCAACACCACCTTCATACTTCGTTTCAATATCCAATGGGATGGCTAGTAGTTTACCATAATCAATATAGATGGATGGTATGATAGGCCTGACAGAGGCTGTAACAGAGTCTTCATCATTGATGGATGTTTCCTGAGCAAAAGAGGAAATAGCCAGGAAAAGAAAAACCGGTATCAGATACTTTTTCATTCGCTTTGCAAATCTAGCCCTTAACATCTTTACCTAATTACCAAATTACCAGTTAACCAATCAACCAATTTTCAACTCAAACCGGGTCTACATCAAAAATGACACCAACACGCTTGAACGCCGGAACCTGGTGAAGCATTTTCTCACAAGCCCACAGGTATTCTTTGATCGCACTTAGATTGACTCCTTGTTTTTCCAGTTTCAATAAAATCTCATGATGGTACAGGTTCCTGATCTTTCCAATCACAGGCTCGACCGGTCCGATGATGTGTTGATTTCCCATGTTCTTTCTTAGCTCATTGGCAAAAAAAGTAGCTCCTTCAAATGAGATCGTCTTTTCCCTGTGTTTGAAAACAATTTTGATAAGACGGATGAATGGCGGGTATCCAAAACTTTCTCTTTCCAAAGCCTCCCATTGAAAAAAATGCTTGTAATCCCCACTCCGGACTTTCTCTAGCAGTGGTTGTCCAGGGTCATTGGTTTGAATGATGACTTTTCCATGATTTGATTTTCTTCCGGCACGACCACTTACCTGCATGATCAGATCATAGGCTCGTTCGTGCGACCTGAAATCAGGAAAGTGGATCATTCGATCCGTATCGAAGATCCCAACAAGATTCACATGATCGAAATCAAGGCCTTTGCTTACCATCTGTGTGCCGACAAGGATATCGATGCTTCCGTCTTCAAAATCCTCAATGATGCGTTGATATCCATATTTGCTTCGCGTGGTGTCCAGATCCATTCGTTGAATGATGGCCTGTGGAAAAAGAATTTCAAGTTCTTCTTCCAATTCTTCTGTTCCAAAACCGATGTTTTTTAAATGAGTGCTCCCACAATTCGTACAGTCCGAGATCATCGGTTGATTGAATCCGCAGTAGTGGCAAACCAGTTTGTTATTGAATTGGTGATACGTGAGACTTACCGAGCAATTCGAGCATTTAGGTATTGTAGCACAATCTTCACAAGAAATGTAGGAGGCATATCCTCTTCTGTTTTGAAACAGGATGACTTGCTCCTTCTTTTCCAAAGATTCTTCGATAGCTTTGATGAGTTCAGATGAGAAATTGCCCCTGAGTTTCTTCTGCTTTCTTTCTTTTCGGAGATCCGAAAAGATCAATTCCGGTTCTGAAGCCTCACCAAAACGTTCCGTTAACTCAACCAGTCCAAATTTTTCATCCAGCGCATTCTGGTATGTTTCCATAGAGGGAGTTGCTGTACCAAGTAAGACTTTTGAATCATGGAGTGTTGCCAGGAAATTAGCAGAGTCCCGCGCATGATATCGTGGAGCTGGTTCAAATTGCTTGTATGAGGGTTCGTGTTCCTCATCTATAATAATAAGTCCCAGGTTTTGAAAAGGAAGAAACACAGCACTCCTCACACCCACAACAAATTGATATTCGTTATTTAGCACCTTTTGCCATACTTCTACACGTTCGTTATCAGAATAGCGCGAGTGGTAAACGCCAAAACTGTTTCCAAAGATCTTATGCAATCGAGCAATGATCTGGATGGTTAGTGCAATCTCCGGTAGCAAATAGAGCACTTGTTTGTTGTGTTTCAATTGCTCCTGAATCAGGTTTATGTAGATCTCTGTTTTGCCACTTCCTGTCAGTCCGTGAAGCAGAACGGAACGATGATCCTGGAACTTCTTGGTTATCCTGTTTTTAACATCCGCTTGAACCGGGCTAAGTTGAATGGTATCTGTCTTGGTCTTTTCCATTTTTTCAAGCCTGGAAACAGTCTCTTCCCATTCAATAAGAATTTTATTTTTGACCAATGTGTTCACGGATGAAGTACTGATGTTTTCCTTAGTCAATGTCGACTTGGCTATTCCTGCCTGGTTTGTTTCTGGCTTTTCTAAAACCGGAACATTTCTTAGGTAGGAGAGAAGTACCTCAATCTGTTTTGGTTTAGATTCCAGTTCTTGCAGAAGTTCATCAAGGTTTTGCTCATTTTCCAGCTGCGGACTAAGTCGGAGTCTTTTTTCCTTTTTGGGTTGATACCGGTCTTTTATTTTTTCAAAAAGGTCAATGTATCCCTTATCCGCAAGCTCTTTTACAAACCGTTGCGGACGTTTGAGGCCTAAGTGTTGCCCAACATCGCTCATGGAGAGCTCATTGCCTTTCAGAACTGAAAGGAGGCTCCACTCCCGGTCATTGAGATGTGCCTCTTCCAATTCCATTTCAGGATTAACTCCAATGTACGACTGACTTGATAGTTTCAAAGCTGAGGGTAGGGCAGCATTCATTACCTCACCAATTGAACACATATAGTAGTTTGACATCCAGAGAAAAAAGTCGAGTTGGACTTGATGGATAATTGGAAATTCATCCAGTATCTCCAAAAGTTCTTTCGGTTTATGATCGCTGGAAATTTCCGAGTGAAGTTTAAAGATGACACCGGTATAGATCTTTTTGGGCCCGAACTGGATCACCACACGACTTCCAACCTTAGCCTGACTGCTGAGCTCAACAGGAATGTGATAGGTAAAAGTACCATGAAGGGGGAGTGGGAGGATGACTTCAGCGTAGGTCATTTGGATTTAATTAGAAATGACGCGCACTATGATGTATTCTTATGATTTCGAGTAATTGATCTTTTAACCTGTAGACGACTCTGTAGTTTCCCTCTATTAATTCTCGAATTGTTTGATTTTGAAATTCTGGAACTATTCTTCCTGCTTCAGGGAATGATATGAGAATTTCAACTTTGCTGATAAGCTTTGCTACCTGCCTTTTAGCTGAAATATGGGAATCCTTGGCTATGTAATCATGTATGGACCTTAAGTCTTTTATTGACTCATCGGTCCAAAGAATTTTTACCATTCGTCAGTGAGTTTTTTTACTTCACCATGCGGAGTAAGTGACGATTGGTCAGCTGATTTTAGTCCCAATTTTACTTTTTCGATAAATATCAATTTGTCTATTAATTCATCCAATGTTATCTCTTCTGGCAAATTCTTTAAACCTTCTATGATATCAGCCTTTTTTAAAGTTGCTTCCATATTTATAAAATTAATCATTCATCTGTTGAATTGCCTCCTTAGTGCTAGTTACAGGTCGTTTACAGCTTTTATCATAGCATACATAAATAGTCGTTTTTCCATCTATTGCCGATTTGTATTCAAATAAGGGTGAAGTTCGTTCTCCTTTTGCAGCAGTCAGGATCTTATTTGGAATGAATTGACTGTTTAGTTGCTTTCCGAAAGTCTCGAATGCTTCACCAACAATCACCACCTCTGCAAATGAACCGGACAGTTCAAGTGCGGTTGTCGCCCAGTTGGACATGTATTCCGGCTCCTGTACCAATAAGTCGGAAACCTGGGCAATCATGGATTTCCCCATTTTAATCAGTGCCTCATCGTAGAAATGAGTTCCCAGGTGGATCAGGTTCCAGGCCATGATCGAATTCGATGATGGAATGACATTGTCGAATAGTTCCTTTTTTCTGGCTATCAGATTTTCAGACTCATCACTTGTGAAAAAATAGAGGTTCTCTTCTTCGTCATAGAAAGCTTCGTTTGCTCTCATCAGGAGTACTTTGGCTAGCTCAAGGTATTCCCAATCGAACGTGGTTTCATAGTACTTGATTAGCCCCTGAATGACCGCTGCATAGTCTTCCAGGAAGCCTTCCATGTTTTTATCGGGAAAGCGGTTCAGCTGGCCTTCTTTTACAAGCTGGCTTTTAATGAAGGAAGCATTCCCTTTTGCAAGTGACAAAATGGAATCATCCTCGATTGCCTGATAAGCCTCTGAAAGTCCGGAGAGTGTCAATCCATTCCACCCAGCGATGATCTTGTTATCCAACCCCGGCCGGATCCTTTCGCTCCGTTTTTCAAGGGATTTCTCTTTAAAGGATTTTATCGTTTCCCAAAAAGCCGTTTCCTCAAGCTCAAATTTTTTCATCAGTTTCTCTTCTTCCTTCACGACACGTAACACATTTTTTCCTTCCCAATTTCCTGATAGGCTTACATCGAAGTATTCTGCTATTAAATTGAAATCTTCTTTTGCAAGTGCTTTGATTTCAGCTTCTGACCAGACATAGAATTTACCTTCCTCACCTTCACTGTCGGCATCCAGTGCGGAGTAGAAACCCCCGGACTGATCCAGCATTTCTCGCGCTAACCATTCCACTGTTTCCAGAATGACTTGCTTAAATTTCTTGTTCCTGGTGAGCTTATAGCCGTTGGCATACAGGCTTAGCAACTGACCATTGTCATACAGCATTTTCTCGAAGTGG
>JANQEC010000345.1 GCA_028278585.1 Cyclobacteriaceae bacterium
ATCATACAAATACTGTGGCTGGATTAGAATTGGCGATGGATCTATTACGAAGGAGAAAAAACAAGAACAAACAGATCTTTATGATAACCGATGGGAAGCCAACCTGCTTGAAAGAGGGGATAAAGTACTACAAGAATAGTTTTGGACTCGATCCGAAAATTCTGAATCGAACGTTGAATCTTGCAGCACAGTGTCGCAGAATCAATGTACCAATCACCACGTTCATGATTGCTTCAGATCCATATCTGCAGGAGTTCGTAAGAGAGTTCACAGAGGTCAACAATGGGAATGCATATTATAGCAGTCTGCAAGGTTTGGGAAACCTGATTTTCGAGGATTACAAAAGAAACAGAAGGAAAAACTTCTAATGGGATACGATACATTGAAAAGTGAAGAATTATTGAAAATTTCCACACGTGGCGAATTGATTAAAAGTGGATATCAATCGGAACCGGTGAAGGAAGAATTACGAAGAAACCTGATCAGAAAGAAAAAAGCAGAAGAAAATATCTTCGAAGGGATCTGGGGTTATGAAGATACAGTGATTCCGGATGTAGAAAGAGCTATTCTTTCACGTCACAATATCAATTTTCTGGGATTAAGAGGTCAGGCCAAAACACGCATGGCCAGGATGATGATTGAATTGTTGGATGAATACATTCCGGTAGTTGCAGATTCTCCGCTTAATGATGATCCCTCCAATCCTATTTCAAGGTATTCCAAAGATATCATTGCAGAAAAAGGTGATACGACTCCTATTTCGTGGATGCATCGAAGTGAGCGCTATACGGAAAAACTTGCGACACCAGATGTAACGATTGCGGACCTTATTGGTGATGTGGATCCTATCAAGGCAGCCACACTTAAACTTCCTTATTCCGACGAGCGAGTGATCCATTTTGGATTGGTGCCCAGATCTCATCGCGGAATTTTTGTGATCAATGAGTTGCCTGACCTCCAGGCTCGAATACAGGTAGCACTGTTCAATATTTTGCAAGAAGGAGATATTCAGATCCGGGGCTTTAAATTGAGAATGCCACTTGACATTCAATTTGTATTTACTGCTAACCCGGAAGATTACACGAATCGAGGGTCAATCATTACACCACTAAAAGATCGAATTGATAGCCAGATCATTACACACTATCCTGACTCCATTGAGACAGGAAAAAAGATCACACAACAGGAATCCTCGATCAAAGAAGAACAATCAAGCGCGGTACAGGTTTTTGATCTTGCGAAGGATCTAATCGAGCAAATTGCCATTGAGGCAAGAAATAGTGAATATGTGGATGAAAAAAGTGGTGTCTCTGCGCGCCTGACTATTTCGGGATATGAAAATCTCATTAGTGCTGCTGAACGTAGAGTATTGGAAAACGGGGATAGCAAAACAAGCGTCAGGATCACAGATTTTCAAGGCATGATCCCATCCATAACTGGGAAAGTGGAATTGGTTTACGAAGGTGAGCAGGAAGGAGCAGGGATTGTCGCGAATAATTTGGTTGGGAAAGCACTTCGTTCACAGTTTGTCAACTATTTTCCTGATCCTGAGAAAGAACGGAAGAAAGAACGAGGCAATGCATACGAGCCCATCAAAGAATGGTTCGAAAAAGGAAACATGGTGGATCTCATTTTTGATGCTTCTGAGAAGGACTATAGGAAAGAATTAAAAAGCATTCCGGGACTGGAAAACCTGGTTGATAAATATCAAAAAACACCACATGAGGAGTTTAAATATTTCCTGATGGAATTTGCGCTTTTTGGTTTGGCGGAATACAGTCTCCTAAGTAAGCATCAGGTAGAAAAAGGCATGCAATTCAAAGACCTTTTCAACAGCATGTTTTCAATGCCGGAACTCGATGAAGAAGACTAACGACTTAAAATTGCTCAAGGATGGAATTGAAGCACATTCGGCGATTGGTTTCAGAAGGAGAAAATGGATCGGTAGAGTTCAAGAAAAAAGCCAACCATCCGGATAAGATTATACGTGAAGTAGTCGCATTTGCAAATTCAAAAGGAGGCCACCTTTTCATTGGTGTTTCCGATGACCGTAAGATAGCCGGACTAAAATATCCTGAAGAAGAAGAATTCGTACTTACCAGGGCCATTCGAGAGTTATGTAGACCTAATGTTTCGTTTGAGGTTGAAACCAGAGAATTCAATGACGGAAAAAAAATCCTTCACTATCAAATTAGCGAAGGAGAAGAAAAACCATATTTTGCCTTTCTCAATAAACAGCATCGATACGGCAAAGCATACATTCGATTGAATGATCGCTCCATTCAAGCCAGTAAAGAGATGCGTCGATTTCTAAAAGAAAGAAAAAATTATGAGAAGCCCATCCCTTATGAAGAGAGCACCCGCCACCTTTTTAAATTCCTTGAAAAAAACACGCACATCACCCTGTCCCAATATTGTGAGTTCAGCGGACTCAATAAGAAGCTTGCTTCTAATAAGTTAGTAAGTTTAGCTTTATCAGGAGCTTTAAAAATTGAGCCTCGTGAGGGTGAGGATCTATTCATTCCTGTTCAATAATTGAGTGTAAAAAAAAAGGAATAAACCATCTCTTATTTTAATTTGAATCTCTAATATTACGTTCGATCATTGAACTAATAACCGGTACGCAGCGAATGGCAAAATCGAGCAGCCAAAACAAAATTTTTGTATTAGACACCTCTGTAATTCTCTACTCACATGATTCCATCCTCCATTTCGCCGAGCATGACGTAGGCCTTCCAATTACAGTGCTTGAAGAGTTGGATCAATTCAAGAAGGGGAATGATAATAAGAATTACGAGGCACGTGAATTTATTCGGCTGATCGACAAGCTCGCCAAAGACCAAAGCCTCCAGGAATGGATTCCTTTGAATGGAAAAACAAAAGGGAAGTTCAAAGTCATAATGGACGATAAGAGTCACATTGATGCACAAATGGTGTTCAATGAGGCTACTAACGATCACAGGATCCTGAATGCAGCTTTGACAATAAAACAGCAAGAGCCTAAGCGAAAAGTGATCCTTGTTTCAAAAGACATTAACCTGAGACTTAAGGCAAAATCACTAGAGCTACACGCGGAAGACTATGAAACAGGAAAAATAAAGGATGTTAACGCGCTCATAACCACCGGAAAAACTGAGTTAAACGATATCACTTCGGAGGACATTGACATTTTATTCAAGAAGGGATCGATTGACAGGAAAAAGGTTTTGAAAAGGAAGAAGTTTCCTGCCAACAATTACTTCATCCTTAAGAGCGAGAAAAACTCTGTACTGGCCTATTACAATCCGGATAATGACCTGGTTGAAAAAGTGGATAAGCAAACCGTTTATGGGATAAAACCCAAGAACGCGGAGCAAACTTTTGCCATGCACGCGATGATGGACCCCTCGATCAAGCTGGTGAGTATTAATGGTGTCGCAGGAACAGGGAAAACACTTTTGGCACTGGCCTCAGCTTTGGAGCAGCGTCGTAATTTCAAACAGATCTACCTGGCACGACCAATCGTTCCACTCAGTAATAAAGACATTGGATACTTACCCGGAGATATAAAATCAAAGCTCAATCCGTACATGGAGCCACTTTGGGATAATCTAAAATTTATCCAACATCAGTTTAAAGAAAGTGACAAGGAATTTACCCGTATTACGGATATGGTTAACCAGGAGAAATTAATGATCACTCCTTTGGCCTACATACGAGGAAGAAGTCTCTCAAACATTTTCTTTATCGTAGATGAGGCCCAGAATCTTACGCCACACGAGGTGAAGACGATCATCACACGGGCGGGTGAGAACACCAAAATCATTTTTACCGGTGATATCAATCAGATCGATACTCCCTATTTGGACTCACAATCCAATGGGCTTTCCTATTTGATTGACCGGATAAAAGACCATCCAATGTTTGCCCATGTGATGCTTGAAAAAGGAGAACGATCAGACCTGGCCAATCTGGCCAACGAATTGCTTTAGGAAAAGAGGCTTAATTACGACTAAATGGCAAAATTTTTGCTTACAATGGGGTTGTGAAACAGCTAGCAATACTCAAATCCTTCTTAATCTTTTCATTGTTTTTTGGTTCAGTTGATCTCCAGGCAACGCATATTCGCGGAGGACAGATCTTCTACAAAAAGATCAGTGCACTGACCTTCCAATTGACATTTGTCGGATACAGAGATCAACAAGGTGTACTTTTTGGACAAGGTGTATTTGATTTTGGAGATGGAACACTATTTGGTGACGATCAGGATGAAGTTATTCCATGGGAAGTTCAAGAAGACCTTGGAAATGGGATCGAACGATGGGAATTCACACTTGTACATACATATCCGTCTTCTGGTATTTTCGTGCCCTCCTACACTGAAGACTTTCGAACGGCAAGCGTGCAAAATATATCAAGCTCAGTCGAGACCTCTTTTTATGTAGAAGCGATGATCTTGCTGGATCCATTGATCAACAATAGTTCACCGCAGAATTATGGATCACCCGACATGTTAGCTATTGCCGGGACTCGATTTATCTCTAACCTAATGATGTTTGATGATGAAGGTGATAGCTTAAGTTATAGCCTGGATTCCCCTCAAAATGGACTGGAATCAATTGTTGAGAATTACAAGTTGCCATCTGACTTGTCCTTTTATAATGACTGGGTAGGTGATGAAGATCCTGAGTATTTTATTGACCCTATTACAGGGAACCTGGAATGGGATGTTCCAACTATACCAGGGTTTTATTCAATCGTACTTAAAACAAATGAGTGGAGAATGATTAATGGAGATCCTGTCAAAGTTGGTTCTACTAAAATTGATTATTTGATTGAAGTAATTGACATTCCACCAGCTTACAATGTCAGCGTTCCTGATCCTTCTTGTCAATCTCCAGATGTAGATTATAGCGATCAGATTGTTATTTCGAATGATCAGAACGATCATTTGTCAATAGCTATTTATACTCAACTTGATGCAATTACATTCAATGGCCTCACCTCCGATGAATGGAATGGACGCTCTCAAGTCTTTTCAGAGGATGAAATTTTAATTGATGTCCAATTGCCATCAGAAGCATTGCAAGCTGGCTTCCATCACATTTATGTTAAGGTAAGTGGCAATGTTGATTTTATTCAGGAACCAATCACCACTACTGCTGGCTTTGCTGTTGGTGTGGGATGTTCAGAAGAAGATCTAATTGTTCTCGGAACTGAAGAAGGAACTGAAGCAGTTTCGCTTGCCATCTCAAAAAATGGTATTCAAATTAATTCAGATCGGGAGCGGTCGTCATCTCTCCTCATTCATGATGTAAATGGGAAAAGATTACTTAAATCCGAAATACTTTTAATCGAAGGAGATAATGTGGTGAATTTTACTTTTAACCCCTATCAGATCTATTTTATTCTGTTGGATTTTAAAAAAGGTTCAATAACAGAAAAAGTTTTACTAACTAAATGATATCTTGGGACGTTAAAAGTCAGGCACATTAACTCAAATGATAAAACTCAATGACGTTAGTAAGTTCGTCGAGTCAAAGTACCAACGAACTTTCATACTTAAAGGAATAAATCTTGAAATCGAGGAGGGGGAATTTGTAAGCATCATGGGTCCATCCGGATCAGGTAAATCAACATTGCTCAATATTGTGGGAATGCTTGATCGGCCATCTGAAGGTGAATACTACTTTATGGATGAGCCCGTGCACAAACTCAACGAGCGAAGGATCTCAAGAATACATAAAGAACACATCGGTTTTATATTCCAGGCTTATCACTTAATCGATGAACTCACTGTTTACGAAAACATTGAAACACCCCTGATCTATCGCGGGATTAAAGGAAAGGAAAGAGCAAGTATGATTGCAGAAATGCTTGATAGGTTTAGTATGGTAGCTAAAAAAGACCTGTTCCCGGAACAACTATCTGGTGGACAGCAGCAACTGGTCGGTGTGGTAAGAGCTTTGATTGGAAAGCCTAAATTGTTATTAGCTGATGAGCCGACAGGAAACCTGCACTCGGGTCAGGGAGAAGAAGTGATGGATATATTGAAGCAACTTCACGATGCAGGTATGACCATCGTTCAGGTAACACACAATGAAAAGTTCGCCGAATACGGGACAAGGATTGTTAATCTTGAAGATGGGCGGATCATGAAATAGGCTGCGGCTCTTAAAAAATTTATGAAAGGTCTTAGCTAGCTTGTTAAGACCTTTTTTATTAAAAAATCCAGAATGCCGTTTTGAGTCAAAAAAATACGTACATTTGGATTAATTGAAGATTTTTTTTAATTAAAACAACTTAACCAATGGATATGCCGGAATACATTAATAATCTGATCGCCTGGGTAGATGATCAACTTCATAGTGTTGTAGGAGCTGTTGTTGTTTTCGTCGTAGGATGGCTGCTTGCCTTGCTCATCAGAAAGATTGTTCACGGCTTAATGAAGCGGACAGAGTGGGATGAACGCCTTCTTGGAAATACGATAGTTGACACCAATAAATTCATTGCCAACTTCGTCTACTACATTTTAATGTTCATCATTCTCCTAATTGTTCTTGAGATTCTGGGCGTAAGCTACATTCTGGATCCGATCAAAGGAATGTACCAGGGATTCATTGCATTTATCCCGAAAATAATTTTCAGTGTTATCACCTTTTTTATTGGTTACATCATTGCAAAATTTGTTTCAAACCTGATCAAAATGGCGGGAAGCCTTTTTGATAGACTGGCCAACAAGATTGGATTTAAAGAAACTGATAAGCTTGTTTATTTCATCCAGCAGGTTGTTTTCATCATCGTTTTTATTCCGTTCATTATTCAAGGACTCAATGCATTGGAACTGGACGCTATCACCAATCCTGCGAACAATGTACTTCACCAGATGCTGGATGCAGTACCAAACATTATTGGTGCCATTTTGATCATTTCAATTTTTGCGATTGGAGGCCGGTTCATTACCTCATTTGTTAAAGACCTTTTGTCCAACCTTGGTTTGGACAAGTTCGCAGAAAAACTTCAACTTCAGAATGCGATTGGAGAGCAAAAACTATCTAGCATAGTTTCCAACATACTTTTCTATTTCATGGTCTTTTTTGGTGTTATTTCCGGTGTAGAAATGTTAGGTCTGGATCGATTAGCTGAAGTTCTTCACACCATTCTTAACCTTTCAGGAAATGTCCTTTTTGGACTGATAATACTTGTCATGGGCAACTTCCTGGGATCGATCGTCTACAATTCCATGAAAACTTCAAATGAAAACTCATTCGTTGCTGGAATTGCAAGAGTTGCTATCATTGGACTTTTCCTGGCGATAGCCTTGAGGACTATGGGCATTGCAAACAGTATAGTTGAACTGGCTTTTGGGCTGACCTTGGGAGCAATAGCAATAGCAGTAGCTTTATCTTACGGTCTTGGAGGGAGAGAAGCCGCAGGAAAACATATGGAACAAATCCTTAAGAAATTCCAGGGGAAAAAAGATTAGATTAAACTAAGTGGCAAAGCAAGCTTGAAGAATGGGCTGATATTCATTTCCATATCTTAAGTAGCACCATTCCTTTAACAACTCCACTTCTTTTGGAATCAGCGCCTTGATGGCTTTCCTTAATTCCTTTTCAAACAACCGCTTATCAAAGCTTACTTTCGATAAAATAGTTTTGAAATATTCAAGCATGCTAATAATTGTTAAAGAACAAACCCACGATGTAAATTTGGCGTTTGCAATGATCTCTGCATAACTACAATTTACTAAAAAAAGAGTAACTGAATAGTAATGAAAGTAACGAAGGCATTTGGGTTAAGTTGCGTATTGATGTTGGTATTTGCAATGTCTTTGAAGGCGCAGGAAGCATCAATAAAATTGGGTCAATCTGAGATTGGTTTAAACCAGTATTTTACAATAACTGTCACAGTAAAAAACGATCGGTTAAAGCAATATGGGACCTTCCCTGACATT
>JANQEC010000400.1 GCA_028278585.1 Cyclobacteriaceae bacterium
ATGATCGACTGTCTTTCGTGTGTTGACTGTCTTTGTTGTACAACCCTGCACCATCGCTACTGATGATCCCCAATGGATTTTTGATTGCCATGATTATTTCGCTTTCAGGGATGAATTCTGTTTGCACCAATGTATAACCATCAACTGACCTTAGCTCGAAAAACCGGTCCTTGGTTAACCTTTCCTGGGTTGATGCAAGAAAAATGCTATCATACGTAATTCCACCAAATCGCTCTTCCCAACCTTCATCGTAGAGAGCACTTTGTATATAGGTCATGTTCCTTGACCAGACATGGAAATCATAACCAACATCTACACCGTTTTTACTACTTCCCTCAATTAAGTCGATGCATAGAGGTGCAGATCCTACAGTGGAGGAAGTCAAGTGCGCCAGTTGTGCTTGAGCTCCGGTAGCAGTGGCCATGGCTACAACCTCCATGACCGCCAGGCTCATTGTTCCGGGAAAGATATTTCCCTTGTACCTGGCATGCAGGTGGCAGGGTGCATTGTTTTTTGCGGCTACCTCGAACAATGCAAAGATCTCCTCGTATGAAGCCCCGGGAGTGTAGTTGATCCCAAAGCCTATTCCTGCGGCTCCCGATTTAATGGTTTTGTCAGCAATTTCTACCATTGCCTTAATTTGTTCCTCATTCGCCGGGATCGTTCCATCATCCAAACCCGCAGCGCGTCGTAAACTATTGTGACCGACGGCTCTGCCATAGTTAATGAGGGCACCCGACTCCTTAAATCTATCAGCATAGGCAAGTGGATCTACCGGACCGCCGTGCATACCCATTGTGGTCGTCACTCCGTCTGTGATTTTATGAGTATGTGCGTGCTTGTTCGGTCGATCCGAGGAAAGAATATCAATGAAGCCGGGGGAAACGATGAGGTCTGTCGCATCTATCACCCTGGTGGCGTTGCCACTTAAATCAGCTCCGATTGCAACTACAGCCTCATTTCGAATGGCGACATCTGTTACTTTATCCAGCCCAGATCCGGGGTCTATCACTCTGCCGTTCGTTATAACAATGTCATAGGGGCCTTCGGGAGCGGTCCGGCAGCCCGTTGTAAAAACAAATAGAACAACGAGGAATAAAAAATGAATTTTGGTTGAGGTATCATTCAATAAAAACATATGATGAAAGAGTTGGCACCATTGTAATTTAATGAATGTCGCCATAGGTATGGTGGAATTCCTGTAGCCAGGATCAATCGGAGCGTTGTTTGGCTACTCCTGAAAATAGTACTTCCCAGGTATTTGATTTATTGTTTAGGACCAGGAATTCCTGCTCAACTGATCCGTCAGACATCTTTTTCCAAACACCCTGAACAGGCGAACTTCTGTCGCCATTGTTTGGATAAATGGTTCCTTTCAGCACCATATTTCCATCTCCATCAAGACCTCCCGAATAGTCAATATGAAACATTGGACTCATCCAAACCTGACGCCAACGACCGGTTGCCGGATCCACGAAACTCATCCCCAGACCGGTGCTGCCTGAAAGAAGTTTCCATTCTTCCAGTATCAAGCAACCCGCTTCTCTTTTCGTATAGGTTTGTTCTCCAATTTTATCTCCATCCGGGCTAAAAAAATCCCAGGTACCCAATACAAAATCAAAATCAGTGTATGGACTTTCATTGCTTGAACAAACTGGAGTTTGTGGTTCAAATGGTTTTGAATGTTCTGGTTGAGAAATGAGATTTGAAACAAGAAATCCTAACAACATAAATCCGATCATGGTTGTATATTTTTTGTGGTAACCTGTTTGATTGAGAATACATGAAGGAAGATCGCAATCGGCAGTAAGACCGATGCCAGCAGGAGGTAAGGAAATTCCACGAATTTTGAAGCCCTTTCCGAGTTGGCAAAATCAGTGAAATAGAAGGTGGAGATGAAGGAATAAACTGTAAGTAATAGAACGCACATGGATGCAATGTTCCAGGTGAGAATGCCTTTTTGTTTAATTCTGCCCTTGTATGTAGCAAAACCCATGAAAATTGCTGAGATCCCAACCAAGATGTCAAAATTCAATCCTTCAAAAGTGGCACGCTGGGGAAAGATGCCTTTGAGATACGTCGCATAAATGAGCAATTCCACCAATACACGAAAGGATTGGAGCAGGATGGGAAGGTGAATTGGTGTTTCATGTAGCGATCTGGACATGAACTTTTTGTTGACCGTGACCAATATGATTGCAATTGCGGGGAACACAATCAACAATGGGACTCTTGGGGGTAATTCGAAGTTTTTCAGGACCCCTGATTGAGATAAAATAGCCAGGTAAGAGATCCATACTATACTAGCTACGATCATGAACAATAGTACTTTCTTTCTTGAGTACTTTCTGAAAAGAGTAATTAGCATACCTGCTGCAACAATGGAGAGTGCGTAAAAACTGAGTTCAACCATTTGATTTTAACCTTTCGGGCGAAGGTAGGAATGAAGTATCAAAGGTACTTGACCCAAATTGCTAATTTGACGATCGCAAGGAAGAGGGCGCTTTACCTGTTTCTCTTTTAATGAAGCGGGAAAATGCGGAAAGTTCAGAAAAACCAAGTTGAAGGGCTATTCCACTAAGATCCTGTTCTGTTGCTTTAAGGAGATGGATCGCCTTTTTGAGCTTGAGTTTCGATAGGTAAGTAGTAGGCGGGTATCCATATATTTCCTTGAAAACCCGGATGAAGTGAAATTTGGATAAACCGCTCGCACAGCTAATACCCTTCAGGTCAATATCCTTGAATCGATGATCGTGCATATAATCTATCCCAATACTGATCCTTTTTAATAGTTCTTTTTTTGTGGTGAGCTTTGCAGAATTCAATGGGTTCATCTTTTTCAACTTCTTTAGTGACTGAGATAGAACCTCTTCCAATATTGTGGCTGTCAACTCATACTCGGTATCTGACGAGTAGTCTGATCCAATGTGATTTTTGTATTGATGAAGTGTTAAAAGTTTTGTATGGAGTTCGTGAGAAACCAGGTCTGTTTTTGGTAAAAGCGTGATTTCAGGGAGCGGATTGCAATCAGAATTGTCCAGGAGATGTGGCTGTTTCTCAATGAACTGATTCATTACATCCTTAAATAAGGATTGACCAAAATGGATGTTGAATGTCTCAACCTGTTCCTCTTTTGGAACGTGAAGATCATAGGACTGTCCTTGATTGGAAATGCAATAGAAACCATCTGAAACCTGGTGCCAGTTGTTTTCAACCTGAACTTTAGATAAACCTGAAAGATTGTAGAACAGACTAAATGGACCAACTATGTTGTCCCGTTCTGTGTGGAAAGACCTTGTGTTTAAAATGACGTTGGGCCAGCCTGAGGATGGAAGCGGATTCCCATGTTGATCCATGCCCCTGGAGAAATTTTGTGAAGCATTGCGTCTAAGCCAATTGATATCCGGGAATTTTTGAAGGTACATGGTTTGAAGGCCTTGAACGATCTAATTTACTCTTTTTGCGACAGGATGATCCTTCTTTAACTCCAATAAATCCCATAGGTTTCCATACAGATCCTTAAATACGGCAACCAAACCATAATCAGCTTCTTTTGGTTCTCTTACGAATTCAATCCCTTTGCTGATCATTTCATTGTAATCTCTCCAAAAATCATCTGTATTGAGGAAAAGAAATACCCGGCCGCCGGATTGATTTCCAATAAATTCTTCTTGAATTGGCTTTGATGCCTTTGCTAGTAAAAGGGTAGTTCCTCGTGAACCTGGAGGTGCCACAACCACCCAACGCTTGTCCTGTTCTGGTTGATAGGTATCCTCAATCAATTCGAAGTTCAGTTTTTTAGTGTAGAATGCTATGGCTTCATCATAGTCTCTGACTACCAGGGCGATGTGAACAATGGATTGTTGCATTTGGAAATGATTTTCAGTTAAAATAAGCAAAGGTGTCCATTCTATAATTTCAAAAATGAGTTAGCAGATAAATACGGATTTTCGGAATCGCTTGTACCCTTGCAGAGGTCGTCTTGTACGCATACCTGAATTGTCAATACACCTGTGGAAGTTGATTATACTCTAGTTGCTGTGGTTTGCAAATATTTACTTGAAGGCTTAGGGGAATCCATGCAGCATTTTGCCCAATCGTATAACCACCAAAATGTTCACCACCCATGAAAAAGATCATTCTTGCACTTTTTTTTATGCCCCTGTTGGCAGCGAGCCAATCCAGTGACAGTTCTTCAAATCAATATGACCCAAGTTTATGGATCGATGCTGGCGTTGGCATCAATAGTTTGGGAATAGGTGCACAATTTGGATTGTACGCCGAGGTTAAAAATGACATCTTCATTTCATACGACTATGATGTAGGCACCCAGCCAAATCGGGATAGGGGTATTGAGTGGACTGACGCAGTTTCGCATGCTATCAGTGTTGGAAAGCTTCACAAAACAAAAGCTTCTGTCTTGTATTATTCGGTTGGAATATCCCGTGTTACAGGAACTCATGGTGAGCAGTTGGATTTTGCCACACAAACACTATTTGATTCGGATTATAAAACGGTTGGATTGAGACCCGAAGTAGGAGCCTATTTCACTCCCAACATGATAGGCCTGGGAGCAAGTATTTACTTTAACATTACCCCCGAGGTCCAGTATTTTGGCTTTACACTTAATTTGGCTTTGGGACAGATGAATGGACGGGTGAAAAAGTGAACTGTAAGTTGGAGTGAAATGGCTCTGTTTACATATTCATTTTAGTGCTTGTCATCGGTATGTTTCCTAATGGAAAACATCAATTCATTCCCTCAGAATTTTATGACTGGTTACATTATCGTCTTCATGTGTTACTTGCAAGATAAAAACACCAATGGGTAAGCTTCTTAGGTCTATTTCAAAAGACGGAGTACTTATACGTTTTCCCCTGATTAGCTCTTTTCCATCAAGGTTCACTAGTCTATACTTTATTGGTTTATGATCATTCGTGAAAGAAACCGTAATTAAATCGCTCGTGGGATTAGGAAACAATTCTAAATTTTCCGAATTGCTTGTAAGCCCTAACGGCTCATCTTCAGCAGGAGTAAGCGTAATGGTTCCTTTCACAGAGGTTAAACGTCCATCGTCTGCTTCTACGATAAATGAAAAGGAATTTCTTAACTGCAGGTCCAACTCCTCCGAATCAAAAACAAAAATTTCACCTCTATCATCAATGAATGAAAATGCATCCCAAACATTATAGTCGTCATCAGGATCATCTCTCACAGTAAGCGTAAAACTGTCACCCTCCGGATCAGATGCAGATATTTTGCCTACCAGAGTGCCGGGATCAGCAAATTCCTCCACTTCGAATATTGGAGTTTCAATGATTGGTGCTTCGTTGCTAAAGATGCCGGTTTTGATAATCAGCGTATCACCAGCAACATTACCATTACCAGATGCATTGAATGTTGAAAAATTAAATAGTCTGAGCCCATAGATCACACTTGCATCCGAGTTAAGGAAACTTAATGTTTTAAAGTCAAAAGTGAATACCGTATTATCACCATTTGCTACAAAATTCTCAATCACGCCATCAAATGATCCGGTATTCTCAATCGGGTCGATGATGATATCTTCTTGCGAAAAATCAGATACTGGTTCAGAAAATGTTACTGTTATTGGAAAAGTAGATTCTGATTCCCCTTTTGAATTTGGTGTAGAAATTACAGCTTGAGGAAACTGATCATTGTCCAGTTCAAAACGTACCGGAATTTCTGAATCGAAGTTACTGGCATCGATAAAATCATCGACGTCCACAAGGGAATTAAATGAAGCGTTTTGAAAATCAAAAATGAGTCCATCAACATCATGTGCCCGCTCGTTAGAACCAGCATTTCCACTCAGCGTTAACCTTGCGCTTCTTCCATCGGCCGCTACTACGAGGTTTGGAACCAATCCTTGCGGCAAGTTTGGTATGGAATAATCTGTATCTAATGATAATTGGCCATCGGGATTCGAAAAAACGGCATTGGAAATAGCAATGTCCAGTGCCCCATCGACTGAGCCGTCATTTGTTTCCATTTCAATAAACCCATCTGCTAAAAACTCATATTCAGCCATCTGGGATATGCCTTTGTTCAAAAGAAATTTCTCATCACCTTCAAGAAATTCCATTTCCAATGTTCCGCTTTCGGACAACAGTCGGTCTACCCTGTTATGGTTTGAACTGGTGATATCGAAAGGAACATCCAGGGTGAATTGATAAATAACATTATCTCCGGATCCGAGATACAACCTTTCACCACCTGCGGAAAACTCTATAAACTCAATTCCAAAGCCATAACCGAATACCTCTAATTGTGGCTCTGACAAGTTATAATTTTCACTCAAATTAAACTGCATAATTCCGCCTCTGTTGAAACCGACATACAATTTAGAGCCATCGTTATTGAGAGTAAAACAGTCAAAATCAAAGCCTCCTGTGCTCGTCTGAAACTCTCCTCGGGAAAGCTGACTGAAATATTCATTAGAACCAGGCTGTAACCAGTTTTCAGCCTCAAGTGATGGATTGTTTAGATCAACTGCAGAGATATCTAGTGGATTCGTAAGTATGTAGCGATTGATACTTTCACCTGCATTCATTACAAACAGTATCGATTCATCGTGGCTAAAATCTATTTCTTTTATTGTTCCACTTCCACTGATTTGATCTTCGAATTGTGCTGTCTCAATGTCAAAAGGTGTGGAAAGCGAATGCCATGAGATCGTAAAGTCACTTGCTACCAGGAAAGTCTTTCCATCATTGCTCATATAGAATGATGGTAACTGGCCAATCGCCAATTCATCTCCTGTGGGTGTTGCATCTTTTATATTTCCAGGTGATTCAATGGATGGGGTGGAAGAATAGGTTAGTATGGGGTTGTCATTGAAATCAACCCCGACCCCACTATTTCTATGTGTGGAATTAAAGACAGTGGATGCTGAAATTCCTCCGGAGAAGGCATCATCGTTAAAGGTAAAAATCAATCCATCTACATTGTCTGACTCTTGATTTTCCTCAGCTTCTCCAATCAGTGTGACAATCACGATTTCTCCATCAGGGGATACATTGGCCTGAGCGGTGAATCCAGCTGGAAGGTTAAATACAGTGAAGTGCTCCGGACTTGTGATGGTGCCACTAGGATTGATGAAAGATCCGCCTGTGTTGGTTATCGTTAATGATCCGGTAACTGCTCCATTATTTTCAGGTACTTCCAGGAAGTCACTGCCCGAATAAGAAAGGCTCGGGTTATCTGTGAATTCCAAAGAAATTCCGCTTGCGGCATTTACGGCATTAGTTACTTGATCAGCTGTAAACCCTACAAAAGCTGAATTTTTAAATGTGAAAATGAGATCATTAACATTGTTGGATGCCTGATGTGAGGAAGCTTGTCCTGTTAGTATCAGCGTAGCTGTAGTACCATCGGCTGAGATATCTAATGATTCAGTAATCCCAATTGGCAGATTGTTAATCGAGAAGTCATTATCTGAAAGACTGCCTGCAGGATTACTAAAAGTAGCACCAGCAATCGTGATTGTTATGGTTCCTTCTATGGTTCCGTTATTTGAAGTAACATTTTCACTCAAGCCCCCGGAGCTTGAATTGTAAGAGAGGCTTTGGGCACTTATGACTAAGGTTGATACTATGAAAACCCCTATTAATAATAATTTCTTCATTGTTCTAATTACAGTTTGCTTATAACGTCTAGTTGTGAATGGTGCGAAGATAGTTGAGCTAGTCAACACCCACAACGGTAACTGTCTTGTCCTGAAATAGGTTGACGCAATTTGTTGTAAATCGAATAGATTATTTCAAGGAATGGAATTGTAAGACATGCCAGTTCTTTTACCATCCACATCACACCTTACCTCCAACATCATTTTTATGGATAGGCGGAATTAAAGACCGTATATCGACCCAACTATCATTTCACTAAATCTATGAACATGAAAAAAATACTATGCGTGGCTATTGTGTTGATAGCTGCTACTTCCATCACTTCAGCACAAAGCATTGAACAGGATCGACTGGTGTTCGAATGGAAAAACATGAAAAACATGGTGGTCAATTCTGCCAAGGCTATGCCTGAGGAGCACTTCAGTTTTGTGCCTGCCGAAGGTTTGAGATCTTTTGGTGATCAGGTTAAACATATCACTACTTCTAACCGGTTTTTTGTAGGAACCGTTGCTGGAATTGATAATAATGCGAAAAACAAAAACACACTTGAAAATGTGAATGGCAAGGACGCCATCATTACGGACCTTGAAGAGTCGTTTGATTTTATCATCGCTACGCTTCCGAAAATTGAAGGATTTGAAGATCCAGTTAACTTTTTTGGACAGACACTTAGTCGTATGGAGTTGTTAATGCAAACGGAGCATCACCTTCATAGAGAGCAGGGAAAAATTACCATTTATATGCGTATGAAGAATGTAGCACCTGCTAAATCTACAAGCTGGTTGAACTAGCAAGTTGATTTTTCGATGGGAAGTTCCAATGGGCTGTCAATTTTATTGGCAGCCCTATTTTTTTGTCCTGACTTGTTGACGTTTTGTTTATTCAACTATTAAAGATGAAACTAAGTAAAGTAAAGTAAATAAAAGACCTCTTAGGTAGGTTAGAAAGGGTTGCGACTGTGGGCTTGTGCAGTTTGCAGCCCTTTACTTTTATTTCGATACTCCAGGTACAAGCTC
>JANQEC010000010.1 GCA_028278585.1 Cyclobacteriaceae bacterium
TAGTTTTATGAAAAAGATAACTTTTCAAAAATTGACAGAAGAAGGAATCAATAACCTTGGCCCAACCATTGAAAGAATGGCTGTAGCTGAAGGTCTTGAAGGGCACAAAAACGCTGTTTCTGTTCGATTAAAAAAATTAAGCAATGTTTGATATAGAAAAACTAATACGTCCAAACATCAAGGCACTGAAATCTTACCAAAGTGCAAGAGACGAATTCAAGGGACTCGCAGAGATATCATTGGATGCCAATGAAAATCCATTTGGTTTTGGCTTGAACCGATATCCGGATGCAGACATGAATGAACTCAAAAAAGCATTCGCAACTTTTAGAAAAGTGGAATCGGAGCGTTTGATTTTTGGGAACGGAAGTGACGAATTGATTGACCTGCTTATTCGTACTTTCTGCGAACCTGGAAAGGATCGCATCTTAATTTTTCCACCAACATTCGGAATGTACCGGGTTTGTGCAGACATTAACAATGTTGAAGTCCTTGAACAAAATTTGAATGATGATTTTCAAATTGACGTTGAGCTGTTAAAAACTCAACTGGATGATCCCAATCTAAAGCTGCTGTTCTTTTGCTCTCCAAATAACCCTACAGGGAATGCACTTGATAAAGAGGTCATTCTTCGAGTGGCAAAAAGTTTTAACGGAATTGTCGTTGTTGATGAAGCTTACGCTGATTTTGCCAAAGAAAGCCTCATCAAAGAACAAGTTCCCAATTTGTTCATCTTACAGACATTTAGTAAATCCATGGGATTGGCCGGGATACGACTTGGAGCTGGAATTGGCAACCAGGAAATCATTGAAGTTTTAAACAAAGTCAAACCACCTTATAACGTCAACTCCTTGACTCAACAAAAAGCAATTGATGCGCTTAAACGACCGGAAGAAATTCAAAGACAGGTTGCTACGATCATAGAAGAGCGAAAAAAACTCCTTCAAATCCTTCCAACTATTGACGGGGTAGTAAAAGTATATCCTTCCGATTCCAATTTCTTACTCGTTGAATTTGATGATGCGCAAGCTACTTACACTGCACTAGTTGAAAACGGAATTGCTGTAAGAGATCGCTCCAAAGAAGTTGAAAGCACCCTAAGAATAACCATAGGCTCACCCGATGAAAATGCCCGGTTAATAGCCGCATTAAGAAATGAGAATTACACTTCTTCAGGAAGAATTGGACGATGCCTTCGGACTACATCCGAGACACAAATTCTTGTAACAGTGAACCTCGACGATCCATCAAATAGTTTCATTAATACAGGTATTCCTTTTTTTGATCACATGCTCGAACAGATTGCAAGACATGGAGCAATAGGTTTGAACATCCAAACGAAAGGTGACCTTCATATTGATCCTCACCACTCCATTGAGGATACCGCATTAGCCCTGGGGACTGCATTCAATGAGGCATTAGGTGAAAGAAAGGGAATAGAAAGGTACGGGTTCCTACTCCCCATGGACGATTGTCTGGCCCAGGTAGCCATTGATTTCGGAGGTCGTCCATGGTTAGAATGGGATGCCACTTTTAAAGCAACACAAGTAGGAGATTTGCCCACTGAGATGGTTTCTCATTTCTTTAAATCATTTTCAGATTCATCAAGATGCAATTTGAACATTAAGGCGGAAGGTGAAAATGATCACCATAAGATTGAGTCGATTTTCAAGGCTTTTGCCAGGGCACTAAAAATGGCCGTCAGAAAAGATGAAAGTGGTGTTTTACCATCAACTAAGGGGGTCTTATGAAAAAAAGATTAATTCGAATGTTGGTTAATTCGATTTTAAATTCTTATCAATCCAAAATCGAAACAATACAATGGTTGCGGTAGTAAAATATAATGCTGGAAACATACGATCACTTGTGAATGCACTCGACAGATTAGGAGTTGAATCCATCTTGACGGATGATCCGGAAGAGTTGAGATCAGCTAAAAAAGTGATCTTTCCCGGAGTTGGTGAAGCAAGCTCCGCTATGAGATATCTGGAAGAAAGGGGCCTCGATGAAGTGTTAAAATCATTGACGCAACCCTTCCTTGGTATTTGCCTGGGCATGCAACTTATGTGTGAATATTCTACAGAGAATGATACCAAATGCCTGGGAATTTTTGATGAGACCGTACGAAGATTTCCTAAAGACGAAATTGTTCCGCATATGGGATGGAATAATTTCATTTCCCACAGCGGAGTTTTATTTGAAGGAATTTCTGTTCGAGATAGCATGTACTTTGTTCACAGCTATTTTGTTGAAGTTGGTCCGGATTCAATCGCTACGACAGATTACATTCTACCTTTTTCTTCCGGTCTTCGAAAAGAAAATTATTATGGAGTTCAATTTCACCCTGAAAAATCAGCAGATGTTGGACAGAGGTTGCTAAGAAATTTTTTAGCTCTTAAATAAATCTGATATGACTTGTATCAAATAAATTATTTTATCGATTTAAGATTTCTTCGATTGAACTGCACATCAATTCAATCGAATCAATCCAAAAATCAACCCAATCTAAAATCAAAATATGAGAATAATCCCTGCCATAGATATCATTGAAGGAAAATGCGTTAGGCTTTCCAAAGGGGACTATCAAACCATGAAGGTATATAATGAAGACCCTTTGGAAGTTGCTAAAACCTTTGAAGGCGCTGGCCTCAAGTTCCTTCACCTGGTGGATCTGGATGGAGCAAAAGCAAGTCACATTGTTAACTGGAGAGTGTTGGAAAAACTCGCCAACAAAACTGAGTTAATTATCGACTTTGGTGGTGGCTTAAAAAGCAATGATGATTTACGAATAGCTTTCGAATGTGGCGCAAAACAGATTACAGGTGGAAGTGTTGCCGCGAAAGAACCAAAGCTCTTCGAATCGTGGCTATTGGCATATGGCAAAGAAAAGATCATCCTGGGAGCAGATACTTTGGAAGGTAAAATAGCGGTTTCCGGGTGGCAGGAGAATACAGATGAATCGATTGAGGAATTCATAAAGAATTATGTAGCGAAAGGAATTGAATATGTGATCTCAACAGATATATCAAAGGATGGGATGTTGGAAGGACCTTCATTCAAACTCTATGAAGAAATACTTAAAGCCTGTCCATCCATAAAGCTGATTGCAAGTGGTGGAATTGTTTCGATCGAAGATTTGATTCGATTGAAAGAAAAGGGGTTAGATGGTGCCATCATTGGGAAGGCCATTTATGAGGGATTTATTCGATTGGAGGATTTAGGAGATTTATTCGATTAAGGAATTTGAGGATTTTAGATTATGAACTTTGATATTAATTTTCTTGATAGGTCAGCATTGATTAGCTCGGTTCACTCAAAATCGAAAAAATCATCAATCCACAATCGAAAAATCCTAATCATGAATGCTGATCAATTAGTAAGAGCTTCCAGTTCCGTAGGAGCAAATTACAGAGCAGCCTGTAGAGCCAAATCAATCCATAGGAACCGCAAGAAAAAATCGAAAGAATCTAAAATTTTAAAATCCAGATAATTTAAGAAAATGCTTAACAAACGTATCATCCCATGCCTGGACATAAAGGACGGACAGACTGTCAAAGGAGTCAACTTCGTGGATATCCGAAATGCAGGCGATCCTATTGAGCTGGCCAAAAGATATGTCAAGGAAGGAGCGGACGAGCTTGTGTTCCTTGACATAACTGCAACAATTGAAGGAAGAAAAACTTTTGTTGAGCTTGTTAGGCATATTTCAGAGGAAATCAATATACCCTTCACTGTTGGAGGAGGAATCAGTTCCGTGGATGACGCTAAAAAATTGCTAGATGCAGGCGCAGACAAGATCAGTGTGAATTCGGCAGCAGTTCGAAACCCTGATCTTATCAGACAAATTTCAACTGAATTTGGGAATCAGTTTTTGGTAGTTGCGATAGATGCTGGATTGATCAATGATGAATGGAAGGTGTTTGTGAAAGGTGGAAGAGAGGCCACAGAATTAGATGTTATAAAGTGGGCACGAAAAGTTGAAGAGCTGGGTGCCGGAGAAATCCTACTCACCTCTATGCAACATGACGGCACAAAAATCGGGTTTGCGGTTGAGCTCACTAACCAATTGACAGAGCTGTTAAACATTCCAGTGATTGCTTCGGGCGGAGCTGGTTCAAAAGAGCATTTTTCGGAAGTATTTCAAAAAACCAAAGCCACCGGGGCATTAGCCGCAAGTGTTTTTCACTTTGGTGAAATTCCGATTCCTGAATTAAAGAACTACTTAAGAAATCAAAAAATAGATGTAAGAATTTAATGATTTTGGATTAATTCGATTAAAAGATTTAAGGATTGATTCAATTGTTACAAAAACTAAAAATCTCATAACATTTAAATAAAAAACCAGATCGATGAATCTAAAATCCAAAATCCAAAATCCAAAACCAAATCTAATACCTGCAATTATACAACATGCCTTGACTGGCCAGGTGTTAATGCTTGGCTATATGAATGATGAATCATTGACCAAAACCAGGAAAGAAGGAAAAGTCACATTTTACAGTAGATCAAAACAACGGCTTTGGACAAAAGGTGAGACTTCAGGGAATTTCCTGAATGTCGTTTCTATTCAAGAGGATTGTGATCAAGATACCTATTTGATGAAAGTTATACCAGAAGGTGCGACATGCCATAAAGGGACCTACACATGTTT
>JANQEC010000022.1 GCA_028278585.1 Cyclobacteriaceae bacterium
CGTATGATAACGCCAGGCTCGAAGGAATGGAAAAACTCAGGAAGTTGGGAATTAATGCAGTGCCTCAGTTTGCCTGGGCAGAACAAAACTTTCTGGCAAAGGCAGAATGGATCAAATTTACTTCGCTTTTCTATAATGCAGAGGAAGAAGCAAATGAACTGTTCGAAAAAATTAAAACCCGTTGCAATGAACTAATTAAAGCAGTGAGTGACGAAGGGAATAAAGTCACATCGTTCTTGCTTTATCATCCCTCAGCTAACAGTGACTGGGAAGCACATAGGAACGATTTCTATGCTTCCTACTTACAGGCAATTAGCACGAATGTTTTAAAAGACGAAGGGCCAACACATAGTGTAGGGATTACAAATGAGCTGCTGCTAAAAGAAGCAAGGGAAGCTGATTTTTGGATCATTAACAATACGGAAGATGAGGGTTGGCCGCCCCTGGACTTTCTCAATAGCTTCAAGTCATATCGGGACGGGAATGTGTATCACTACCAGAAAAGAACCAGGCATGAACACGATGCATATGACTGGTATGAAACTCCGGATGTTCGACCGGATCTGGTACTTGAGGATCTAGTCTCAATTTTCTACCCAGACCTTCTTCCGGATCATACTCCCCTGTTTTTTGACAAAGTAAAACTGACAAAACAATGAGGTATCTGATTATTCTATTAAGTCTGGTTTTATTGGCTTCTTGTTCATCAAATGAAATGGCATCCCACGATGGAAAAACGAAGAATTCATCCATTGATCATTTCCCTGATAAGGCTTCCATTGATTACGCCAAAAATTTCAGCGTGTCCTATCATGGAAATTATAAAGTTGTAAAGACCAAAGTTGATTATGGAGCAGCGGACCAGGATTCAGATTCTGTTTCCTGGGCCAATGCTTTTTCTGATATGATGGTGCTTGTTCAAAAAGGGACTCCTGCTCCACCATTGACAGGAGAACTTGCAGACGCACACGTAGTTGAGATACCAGTATCAACGATAGCAGGAAATGCAGATGATGCTCCAACACGATTCATTTTATTAAAAGAAACTGACAAACTGGTGGGGTTAGGGCATGACGCTGTATATGATTCCGTGCTGCGACAAAGATTTCTTAATGGAGAGTTAAAACCCATTGGACCCTCATGGCATACGGGTCCCAATCTTGAAATGCTAGTAGCGCTGAAGCCAGAGGTAACGTTGCTTACCACTGCTAGTTTGACACAAGCTGAAGGAGTAAAGAATACACGGAAACTTGGTCTGAAAGCTGTTCCAGAATTTTCCTGGAGTGAAACTAGCTACCTCGGACAATTGGAGTGGATCAAGTACGATGCACTTTTTCTTAATGCTGAGGTTGAGGCTACTAAAGTTTTTAATGAAATTAAATCGAGATGCGATTCTTTAGCAGCTCTTGTTGAATCTAAAACTGAATTGCCAACTGCTATGTGGGGGATGCATGGTAAAAGTGGCAACTGGACAGTTAGATCAAATGGTGCGATTGCGGAGCTCCTTACAGCTGCAGGAGCGATCAATCCTTTTGGGGACAAAGATGCAGCTATTACTATCACCCTGGCCAACGGACTTTCTGAGGGAATATCGATATCAGATGAAATTGTCTTAGGAAAAGCACGCGAAATTGATTTTATCTTCTCCTTTCAGTCGACAACTGGAAACTGGCCTACCGAAAATTACATGTCAGCTTTCCCAGCCTATCGAAACCACGACTTATATCATCATTTCCAAAAGTTCACGGATTATGGTGGATATGATTGGTACCAGACGGCTCCTATGCGTCCCGACTTATTGCTCAGTGATCTTGTGAGCCTGTTTCATCCGGATGTGTTGCCAAATCATGAATTGTATTTTATGGAGCGGATTGAAAAAGTGAATTGAGATGAAGAAACAGTGGAGTTACATAACTGTCCTTATGCTTTCAACCCCATTGTTGTTCTTTTCATGTGGGACTTCCTCCGAAGTGAAATCTGATGACTTTGCAGCCGTGGATTCCAGCAAAGATCATTTTGAACAAAAGGCAAACATCCAGTATGCTAAGAATTTCACTGTTGGTTACCACGGGAATTACAAGGTTGTTCATACAAAGGCAAGCCTGAGCTCATGGGAAGGGAATGGAAATGAGATAAGGGAAGATGTAATGGTTTTGGTTCAGAAAGGAACGCCTGCTCCTGAGCTTAACGGTGAGCTTTCCGGAGCAACGATCATTCCCATTCCTGCCGAACGAGTCGCTCTTAATATTCAGAATGGAGAGAGCTTCATGTCTGAACTGGATCTTTTTGAAAAAGTTGTTGCTGTTGGAGGTGCTGTTTCCTATGATGATTCGATTAGGAATCGTGTCCTAAATAAAGATTTGGCTCAATTAGGATACAGTTGGCACCAACCAGCCAATTTGGAAGTTCTGCTGGAAACAAAAGCAGATCTTTTCTTGATGAATCTGTCTAATCTGGATTTTGCAGATGTACTGGATAAAAGTAGGAATCTTGGTGTTGCTACTGCTCCGGTATTCGAATGGGCGGAAGGAGACTATTTGGGACGAGCCGAGTGGATCAAGTTCTACTCGCTTTTCTTCAATGCCGAGGCTGAGGCCAACCTAAAGTTTGATCAAATTGAGGAAGGGGTTAAGTCAATAAGAATCCTAACAAAGGAGCTGAAGAACAAACCGACCATGCTGTGGGGCTATTATGCAGGTAAGGATCGATGGGTTGTTCACACGAACAGTATAGAGGCCCAATTCATGCGAGACATCGGGGTAGTCAATGTGCTGGAAGACTTTTCCCGACCAGTAAGAAACAGTGGTGAACCAATGAGTAGTGAGCGACTATTGGTAAAGGCGAATGAGGCTACACATTGGATGATCGGGGACATACATTCGGTTTCTCTTCCCTCGGAGAATTATTTGAACCGTTTTACATCCTGGAAAAATGGTAATCTGTATCATAACATGAAGAGAAGAAAACCTGAGTTCAATGCTTTTGACTCGTATGGAAATGCAGTTGTAAGGCCGGACAGGATATTGAAAGATCTTGTCAAGTTGATCCATTCGGAGAAACTACCCAATCATGAACTTTATTTCATGGATCATTTTGAAAAGTCCATGACTCTGCCTTTAGAGGTAAAAGACAGCTTCTACAACTAACTCCTTAAAATGTGATATAAAAATGGAATCAACACTCACGACAACAATAAGTACTTCCAAACAAAGATCCAGACTTGCAAGTCATTCTCGTCTATTCCTTTTTCCAATTCTTGTTTTTTGTGCATTAATTGTATTTCTCCTGGAGCTTGGAATTGGTTCTGTGAAAATTCCTGTTTCCGGGATCATCGACGTATTGATTGGAAGTCAGGCAGTAGATGCGACATGGAGTACCATCATACTGGAATTAAGATTACCCAGGACTCTTGCTGCAATTATTGGAGGAGCTGCACTTGGAGCAGCAGGTCTGCAGTTACAAACCTTGTTTAAAAATCCATTGGCTGGCCCCTGGGCGCTGGGTTTAACTGCTGGAGCACAATTAGGGGTTGCAATGGTAGTAACAACGGCAGCAGTAATCGGTTCTTCCTTTCTCCAGAAGTTCGAGTTTATCAGCAATATGAGTATTGTGGCCGGAGCAATGCTTGGGTGTGTGATGGTTCTCATGGTCATGGTGACCGTGTCGAAGTATGTGAGCACTATTACACTGCTTATTTTCGGATTGATGTTGGGATTTTTAGCTCAGGGTCTGATTAGTGTAATTCTGCATTTTACCAATCAATCTCAAACAAAAATCTATTCCGGTTGGAACGACGGCAGTTTTGCGGGAGTCTACTGGGAACACTTTCCGGTTCTGGTGCCAATGACAATCATAGGGTTAGTGGGTGGTTGGCTAATGACAAAACCGCTAAATGCTTTTTTGCTAGGGGAAAACTATGCCAGAAGTATGGGATTATCTGTAAAGCGAACCAGGCTGATCACCCTTGGTTGCGCAGTGCTGCTAGCAGGCCCGGTCACAGCATATTGTGGTCCAATCCTCTTTTTAGGACTGATTATTCCTCATCTGGCAAGAGGACTATTCAGTACCTCTGACCATCGAATACTAATGCCTGCAGTGATGCTTTTAGGTGCTATAGTGGCTCAGGCGGCAGACCTTTTTGTCCACCTTCCATGGGAGAAACACTTTTTGCATTTGAATGCTGTAAATGCCCTTCTGGGAGCTCCAGTGGTGATGTGGGTGATTTTGAAAAACAAAAAAATGAGAGGCTTTGAAATCTAAATAGGGAAAATGGAATCAGTCATTGAACTTGAGAATTTAACAACTGGATACAAGTCTTTATCCGATACAAAGACAATAACATCTGGGATCAATACGAGCTTGCTCCAGGGAGAGCTTGTGTGTCTGATAGGCCCAAATGGAGCGGGAAAATCTACCTTAATGAGGACCATCTCCGGAGATCAAAAACCGATTGATGGTAAGGTGTATCTGGAAGGAAAAAATATCCATGAATTGACCCCAAAGTACCTGGCTAAGAAGTTGAGTCTCGTACTTACGGAACGTGTACAAGCAGGAATGCTAACATCATATGAAGTAGTAGCACTCGGGAGGTTTCCCTATACAGACTGGTCTGGAAAACTGAAAGAGGCAGATCATCAAGTTATTCAGGAAGCAATATCAATGGCTGGAGCGAATGATTTGGCAGACAGAACCTTATCTGAATTAAGTGATGGTGAACGTCAAAAAATCATGGTCGCAAGAGCATTCGCTCAAGAACCAGAAGTTATGATCCTGGATGAGGTGACTGCTTTCTTAGATCTCCCGAGAAGGGTAGAAATTATGCAGTTGCTCAAGAAGATGGCCAACGAATCCGGCAAATCCGTTTTGCTTTCAACACATGACATGGATCTTGCTTTGCGTGGAGCAGATCGAATCTGGCTCCTTCCTAAGGATGGACCCTTACAAATCGGAGCTCCGGAAGATCTTGTCCTCAACGGAGCGTTTCGGAATGCTTTTGAGACAGAAGGAATGCACTTCGACAGTCAGAGCGGTGCGTTCAAAATCCATACTAATTATGATGCCGCAGTATCCCTGGTGGCTGACGGAGAGGCTGCAATCTGGACGCAGCGTGCCCTTGAGCGCAATGGGATCAGGGTTGATTCAGATTCAAAAATTGAAGTGAGTGTCAAATATGATCAGAATCGACCTTTCTGGGTCATTAACCAGGGGGGATCTGAAATGGAAGTCAAATCAATTTATGATTTAATGTCAGAAATAAGGAAAAATTGAAAAGAAGAATATGCAATTCATTAAGAAGAAGAAATTACCAGTAGCCGTGCTCAGTGGATTTTTGGATACCGTAAAACCATTTTAGTGAATCACGTGCTCAACATTCAGCGATCCATTTTTGGCTCTTTCGTGCCTCAATATCCAAGAAGGATCATAAGTTCTGGTGGCCTTTAAACTATAAATCTTTTTGAACGGAAGTATTATGCTGAAAGACATTAAAGTTAGAAAACAAGGTCGAAGACAGTTTATTCGCAAATCAGCCGCTGGGGCGGTAATGATTTCAATTA
>JANQEC010000028.1 GCA_028278585.1 Cyclobacteriaceae bacterium
ATATTTGGGTAATCTTGCTCCGCTACCTGGTCGTAAGGTGAGTAGGACAGCATGTATTCATATGACTCCAATGTTTTTGGATTTCCCCACTCATCGAATTCGCCGGTAGTCAGTGGGATAGATTCATCCCACATGGTGGAAATAACATCCACGAACGGAACAGCAGCAATAACTCCATTGTATAGCTCTGGATTCATATTTACAACGGCTCCCATCAACAGACCCCCTGCACTGCCACCTAGTGCATATAAATGTTCTGGTGAAGTATACTTTTCCTCGATGAGAAATTTAGAACAGTCAACGAAATCATTAAAGGTATTTTTCTTCTTGAACATTTTTCCATCTTCATACCACTGCCTTCCCATCATTGACCCGCCTCGGATGTGAGCAATAGCAAAAGCAAACCCCCGATCCAGGAGACTTAATCGATCAGAACGGAAGGAAGCATCAACTGTGCTTCCATATGAACCATAGGCATATTGGAGTAGCGGGCTGTTTCCGTCTTTCTCAAATCCTTTCTTATAAACAATCGAGATAGGAACTTTAACTCCGTCTCGTACAGTAGCCCAGACACGTTCCGTCTGATAGTCATCAGGATTGTGCCCGCCAACAACTTCCTGCTGTTTCATTAACAGCTTTTCCTTTGTCTCCATGTTGTAGTCAAATGTCGATCGGGGAGTGGTTAATGAAGTATATCCGAATCGCAAGGTTTTCGTGTTGAATTCAGCATTTGTGGATATGTAAGCAGAGTATGCAGGCTCACCAAAATTCAGGTAATGCTCATCACCGGAAGTTTGATCGATCACTCTTAGGTTGGTTAGACCATCCTTTCGTTCATCAATCACCATGTAGTTGTCAAACAATTCCAGTCCTTCTATGAGGACATCTTCCCGATGTGGAATAACCTCTTTCCAGTTTTCCATGTTTGTGGCATTCACTGAAGTTTCCATTAATCGGAAATTTTGAGCTTCCCAATTGGTAACGATATAAAATTTATCACCAAAGTGGTCAATGCTGTACTCGTGTTTGGTACCACGAGGAGTAAACTGTTCGAAACCAGCATCCGGATTGTCCGCATCTATGATTCGATAATCACTTACAAGGGTATGCCAGCTTCCGATAATGATGTATTTGTCGGATTTAGACTTGAACACCCAGTTGTAGTAGGTGTCATCTTTTTCATGATAGATCAACTTGTCAACCGAAACCTTGCTGCCAAGTTTGTGGCTATACACTTTCTCAGGAAGGAGTGTGATTTTGTTTTTAACTCCGTAGAAAAATGTCTTGTTGTCATTGGCCCAAGCCGCGGCCCCTGAAGTATTTTCAATCCGATCTTCGTAGAATTCTCCTGTTTCAAGATTTTTGAATCGCATGGTGTAAATTCTTCGACTCAGTGTGTCTTCACCGAAAGCGAGTATTTTGTTGTCCGGGCTCACACTGAGACCTGAGGTTGCATAGTAAGCAAAGCCTTTAGCCAATTCATTCACGTTAATCATTACTTCTTCCACATTTTCTAAATTGTCCTTCTTTCTGCAATGAATAGGGTATTCTCCACCTTCCTCGTAGCGGGTGTAGTACCAATAGCCATTTGAAAAATAGGGAACAGACTCATCGTCTTTTTTGATTCGGCCAACCATCTCATCGTAAAGCTTTTGCTGGAGGTCTTCTGTATGTGACATTACCTTCTTTGTGAAGTCGTTCTCCTCATTCAGGTAATTCAAAACTTTCTGGGTGTGTTCATCAGGGGTCTCCGTGTTTTTCTGCTCATCTGTTAACCTCATCCAGAAATAAGGATCGATTCTCGTTTGTCCGTGTTCAGTGAGTATACTATCTGCTTTATCTGCAACTGGTGCATCTGGTCTCATAGAAATTTCTTCTTTTTTTGTTTGGTTGGTACATGCTGCAACAAGAAAGATACCTGCAGCTACCACCAGTGTTATTGACTTATTCATAGATTTATGATTTTGAAGGCGGCAAGTTCTGAATTCATTGCCTATTTTCCTAAGAAGTTTGGTACGATTGGTAAAGTGCCTCCTTTAATACCTTAAATGTGATGATGCAACCCTCTGGGGGTATTCTTCATCCCTTCAAAAGAGCCAAATAAATAATTCAAGTTTTTTTAAATCAAAACCTCAAAGACCAATGAACAAAAAGTGGCTAATAATGTTATTGTTCCCCCTTTCAGGAGCAATAATGGCTCAATCACAATCGAAAGGAATTGAACTTTATGAGGAGGGTCAATTAGATGCAGCAAAAGACTTTTTTGCTAAAAATTCGTCAAGCGAAACAGCTAACTATTACCTTGGAAGAATAGCTTTTGACAAGGAAGAATTTCGAAAAGCAGCAGATTATTTCGAAGAGGTAATCGATATGAATGATCAGAAATCTGATTATTACGTTTGGCTCGGTAATTCTATAGGGAGCTATGCCGGTGAAGTCAATTTTTTCAGACAAGGGGTCCTGGCTCCCAAAATCAAGTCAGCCTACGAGAAAGCGGTGTCACTTGATCCGGAAAGTATCGATGCACATTGGGGACTCATTGAATATTACACCCAGGCACCAGGTATTTTAGGGGGGAGCTGGCAAAAGGCGGAGGAGACAGCTAAGACAATCAAGAAGCTGGATGTATTGGAAGGTCATAATGCACTTGCGACCGTCTACCAACGACAAGAAGAGTATGACAAGGCTGAGAAGGAGTATATAGCTGCAGCGGAACTCGACAAAAGGAGACTGTTGAATTTAGGCTTTTATTACCAACGAAGAGAAAAATATGACCAGGCTTTTTCGGCTTTTGAATCTGCCTATGAAAATGATCCCAATAACCTTAGTGCCCTTTATCAAATCGGAAGAACAAGTGCTCTTTCAGGAATGCAGTCAGAAAAAGGGATCAACAGCCTTAAGAAATACCTTTCAATGGACTGGAGAGCAGGTACTCCTTCTCACGCAGGAGCCTTGATGCGACTTGGTATGATCTATGAAAAAAGAGGGGACAAACCTACGGCGATAGATCACTATGAACGATCACTGATGCAAGACCCGGAAATGGATGAAGCAAAGAAAGGGTTGAGTCGATTGAAATAATGAATGCTAATTAGCTCTTGAACATTTTGCTGACAACCAATTCCTTCGACCCTTTGGTGTACTTGTAAAATCCCTCGCCGGTTTTTGCTCCAA
>JANQEC010000032.1 GCA_028278585.1 Cyclobacteriaceae bacterium
TCTTTCCATCATTCCCTTGCCCTCAATAGTAAATCCACTTCGAGAGCATTGTATGCCAAAGTGTGACTGCATGATTACTTTGTCGGTTCCGCCTTTAATCAGCCAACCTGACAAGGTAACGCCGTCTGAGGTTTTGAAAGTTACATCTTCATACTTGAGGTCGTATTTGTCAGGTGTCTCGTATACTGGACTTTTCCCCGGTTTAATCATTAAATCAGATATTGCTTTTCCGATCATTTTAGAACTCCTTTCTAATTCACTACATTTTTGTAATTATCTTATTAGACAAACCCGAAAAAACAAATACACGTATCTACGAAAAGCTTGCACAATCCTTCGAATTCATGGTGTTTCGTTTGATAAACAGAAACATATTTTGTATAATGTTGATACATCAAAGTTAGGATAGAGAAAATGAACTATCAACAAAATAAATTCAAGAAGTTCCTCAGTCTTCTGGATCAGCACTCCCCGCAAGACGGGCCAAACTTGACCAGTAATAAAAACTTCGCAACTTTCAAAGCTTCTGCAACTCATGGCAGGAAACCGATGGTAGAAAGATCCGCGATCTGGATTGTTGGACAGGGACAAAAATTCTGTTATGTAGGAGACAAAAAATACGATTACAGCCCAGGAATTGTGATGGTTCTGTTTTTCCCAACGCCATTGGAATTTGAAGTTGTGAAAGCCAGCCCTGAGTCACCCTTTTTAACTGCTGGGGTTGCGATCGACATGGGGGGTCTGGCTGATGTTCTGTTGAAACTTGACCGCCTCGATGGAGCACCAGCCAAACCCCTTTCAAGCGACCCTTCCAGTATTTTTTCTGTATCATTGAATGATTACTTACTCGATCCTTTCATTCGACTTTTCGAATCTTTATCAGATCCCAGGGATGCCGCCATGCTTGGAGATGCGATTGTTGATGAGATTTATTACCGGCTGCTGTGTGATGATCGCGGTAGTGAATTACGGTATCTGTTGCAGCAAAGAGGTGAAATCCAGCGCATATCAAGAGCGGTGGAATACATTCACCAGAACCTTGATCAGCCTGTATCTGTTGAAGGATTGGCTGATATGGTTCATATGGGTCAAACGAGTTTTTATGAAAACTTCAAAAGTGTGATGCATGTAACGCCATTGCAATATGCAAAATCTGTGAAGCTGTTTGAAGCCCAAAAGCTAATTAGAGAAGGAAAAAAGGCTAATGAAGCCGGATATCTGGTCGGCTACAACAGCCCGGCCCAGTTCAGCCGGGAGTACAAGCGCCATTTTGGATTTGCCCCCTCGGCAACATAATGATTAATCATTAAGAAGGCGTGAAGCTGTGATCCCAGTATTTAATGTTTCAGTCCTAAATTGGGGTAAATAGCCTTGAACGGTACTGTTTGAGACCCAAAGGGATTCGAACCACTATTGATAAAACTCCAAGCCTTATAGTGATAGCTCGAGACCCAATTCATCAAATTTCCCCTTTGAATCAAAGCGTAAAATAGAAACGAACCGCTCACCATTCCGGTGGAGCGGTTCGTCTTTTGCCAGTGGACCCAGAGGGATCTGTTCCGAACCACACCCTTCCCTATTTCTAGGGGAAAATACAGAATAAAGGGGTTACCTTTTCGAGAATCTTTGTCGGAACTCTCATAGCCGTCAAGGAATGCGGGTGTTACCTAATAATAAACTGATTATTCTTTTCAAATTATAATCATTTTGTGTCCCTTTCAGAAATCAGCCTTCTAGAACTTGCATCGGAATATTGGCCTGAGCAAATCTACCCATACAAAAAGGGAAAAATTCTCTATTGGCAGGGTGATCCGGTTGAGAACTTGTATGTAATACACAGTGGAGCAGTGAAAATTTCCTCGGTATCAAGCGCCG
>JANQEC010000042.1 GCA_028278585.1 Cyclobacteriaceae bacterium
CTACGGAGAATTTTTAAATAATTACAAAAACTCACAAAAGAGTTGTAAGAGATACAATTTCTTTCGTACGTTTATTGTGGCATTGGATTAATGAATCCAATAATAAAACCAACAACCTTCTAAGCGAAAAATGAAGAATCAAAGATTCCTATGGATTGGATTATCCGTATCCATTTCTTTATACCTGATTACTCTTTTATTTGAACTTGATCTTTTTGAAAAAACAGAGGCTTTTTTCCGAAGGTTTGAACGGTTTGAAGTTGACGAGATCGTTATACCATTAATGGTGTTCTGTGTCTTTGCTTTGATACATGTTTTTGGGTTAGTCAAGAAGTCGAGAATAGAAGCCGAACGGGCGAAAATATATACCGCTATGCTAACATCGACTTTCCAGATACTAAACAACTTTCTGGATCAGATGCGATTGTTTCAAACCGAAGCAAGGAATACTCCAGGATTTGACCCGGAAATCATCTCAAAATTTGATGACACAATTGAAAAATCGTTAGAACAAATTAAGAATCTAGCCAAAGTCTCACATATTGATGAGATCTCAATTAGAGAATCTATGCGCACAAATTATAATTGAGTTCTTAGGCTGGTAAGCCTGAAAGACGGAAATTCATTTTCGTCTGCGGTTTGGAAAAAGAATTTTTTCGGCAGCCTCCACGCTCCTCGGTAGCTCCTCCTATTTAAATTCGCCATAATGAATGGTCAAAGAGAGAAAGTATTTAAACTCAAGCTTGTCAAAAATGGAGTTTCATCAGCCATTCTTTCTTTTACTTTCATTGTTATTCTTTTTTCACCTCTCGTACTTGTTATCACCATTCAAGGAATGTCCAAGACAACTTTCTTTGCAATCCTGATCTCCGACCTACTAGTATTACTTTTATTTTTTTGGAAATACTATGACAGATTGCTGGTTAAATACGAATCAAGTTTATCCTTTCATCCTGACCATTTTCAACTTGATGGCAACCATTATAAGTGGGAGGAAATTACATGGTACAAAAAAAACGCAGGCAGTAAGTTTACGATGGGATTTGTTGTTGGGTTGAAGAACAAGTCCACCTTAAGGTTTTATGCAACAATGAAAAGAGGAGGCGAATTAAATACCTGGATGGAGATGGTCAATGCATTTGAAAAAGAGATAACACAACGATCCCTTCAGGTAAGGAACTATTATGCCAGCAAATCGAAAAAGAGACTGGCAAAAATTCTAATTGCCAGTAACCTGATTGTACCTATTCTATCGATAGCCCTGGGATTTAGCTCAAACACCATCCTTGTCGCCTCCATTGCATGGCTTTTTATAAGTCTCTCCTATCCAATTATCGTATTCACGAATCAAGGAAAGAAATAGGGCTTTCCTATAGCTCTTTCACCTCTACCTTCCTGAACCTAATCGTTCCAACAGCGGCCGCCTGAAGTGCAATATACCCTTCGCTGAAATCGGTATCCTGAAGATCTGCTGTTTGCTCGCCATTTACCCAAGCCTGAATACGGCCATCTTCACATCTCACCCTATAGGTATTCCATTTATTAAGTGTCTCAACATACGTCAATGGATTCGCTTTAAAAACGACTGCTCCAGTACGATTATCCTGGTTTGGGTGCAAATCCCAGATGTTGATCTCGTAACAATTATCCGGAGTAGTCCCTCCTCCAACACATCGAACATACACTCCTGAATTGATGGTGCTATCCGGGTTAAATTCAAGGGTTAGTTCAAAGTTCTTGAATGATGTTTTGGTTACAACAAACCCCATCAGGCTATCTGCAACACCCACCAATTCTCCATTTTCAAAACTCCAATTCGCCTCGCCCTCAATGGACCAATTATCTGCATTTTCCAGAAACAAAATTGCTGGCTCCTGGTCAGAAGGCTTTGGATTGGTGCAAGCAAGAAAAGTTAAAAAAAGAATGAAAAGGCTTAGGTTACAGGACTTCATGGTAATAAATAATTAAAGGTATGTTTCAAACTAGCAACTGTCATCCAATAAACTGACAACTATTAACTAACAACTGACAACTATTAACTAACAACTGACAACTAAATAACTGACAACTATTTATTGAATATCGATCGCATCACAAGTACCGACAAATGGAACACCGGTCTGTCCAAATGCATACGTAATCAGCCCTACATAAACATCTGAGCCATAATCCGGCGCTGTTCCTGGCAACTGACCCGTACCATTGTATAATGTCCAGTTATCGTTTGTACTTTCGAAATCAAGGTTGGGGATCTGCCAGTAGACAGTCAGCGTCCGATCCTCATTCCCAACGATTCTGATATCCGCTCTGGCTTCCGGCACTGTATTCTCACCAATGTCATTTACTGAAGAAGAACCATCTAATGTATTTTTTCCCTCAATGGTGAAGCCTGTTGGACCTCTGTGACCCACAACCACATGCGATGAATTTGGAGAAGAAAGGTCGGTTACATGAACCTGGACTCCGGCAAAATTGTACGGATCATTTGCATCAGTTGGTGCTGTTTGGGAATCTTCCTGTGTTCCAATCCCAATGTTTCTGGCGATAAACTCAAATGGAAATGTAACAAGCTTTGCATCGAGTCTTCCCTGATCCTGGTGGAAATGCAATGTGATGTTGTTTGAATTGTCTGTCAGATTAGCATGGTAGCGTCCATCCACTCGTGACACATCCGGAAGCGAAGATTCATTATTTGTTGTATAATTGACAAGTGCTCCGGTCCCCTCAAAATTATCCGTTAATCCTTCTTCCTCGCCACCTCCATTCAAGCCGTCAGAACCATCATCTGAACCACATGAAACCAAGAACATGGTAAGTACAAATAAATAAATTGAATGTTTCATTATTCTTTATTGTTACAAACGATAAAATTATGTAAAACTGCAATCCTGTGTTGGCTCTTTTTTAATTAGGTTTACCTTTCATCCATCTTTCAATTTTATAAAAGAAATCTAATATATAATTTCGCTATATGTCAAAATTTAATGAGCTGATAAATGGAGAGGATCCCGTTCTGGTAGATTTTCATGCGGAGTGGTGTGGGCCTTGTAAAACGATGGCTCCGATATTAGAAGAGGTGAAATCAGATCTTGGTGGAAAGGTAAGAATCGTAAAAATTGACATTGACCGCAACCCCAAAGCTGCTCATAAATTTCAGGTCCAAAGCGTACCTACATTAATTTTATTCAAGGGTGGAAAACAGCGTTGGAGACAATCGGGTGTGGTTCCCAAGCATGCGCTCCTGCAGATACTGGCCCAGAATTGATCACTTTTAAATGTAACTTCTAAAAGTACCCTTACATTATTGTAGGTCGGTATTTGGTCGAAATGTGGGTAAACTAACTCCCCTGAAAATGATAGAAATAAAAGAAATTGTATAAATTGATTTCTCGCTTAATCAAATATTCGGATTCAAATCTTAGTAGCTATGAAGAATAAAATCCTGCTTGCCTGCACTCTTCTGCTAATGACCTTCTTTGCTGGTGCTCAACATCAAAACAAGAAGAAATATTCACATACATTAGGCACTTTTACAGACCCCAGGGATGGTCAGGTGTACAAAACCATAACGTTCATTAAGAAGCACCATGGTGGCGATATTATTCGTACATGGTTTGCTGAAAATGCAAGATTCAATGTTGAGGGATCGTATGTCTATAATAATACGAAGGAATACGCTGCAAAATACGGTCGGCTATATAACTACCAACAGGCAAATACAGCATGTCCTGAGGGGTGGCATGTTGCAACTATCCATGAGTGGAAGCATTTATTTGATTTTTTTGAAGGGCGGCATCATGCCGGAAAAATCCTGATCGAAGGCAAAGAGAGTGACATGCATATGTTGTATGGCGGGTTTGGGCTGCCTGGAAAGCTTTTCAAAGAACTTGGTAGTAGTGGAAACTGGTGGGACAATGAGTTAAAAGACAGTAATACAGCCGGCATTATTACACTGAAAAAAGATGATGAAAACATTTATCATTCGCGAGTTGGTGATCATTACATGCTAAGCTGTCGGTGCGTTCAATATCATAACTAAAAAGCTACAAGCAGTAAGTAGTTAGCTACAAGCAGTAAGTAGCTAGCCACAAGTAGTAAGTAGTTAGCCACACGTCTGTATTTGACTAAAGTCACTTAATAAAGGATCGGGAATCAATTAACTGATTATTTCCATCTATCATTTCAGCATAGTTGAAGCCCGGGTGAATGGCGTAAGCTCCCGTGTTTCCGGCTTTATCCATTGCTAAATATCCTACCTGGAAGGATTTGTAATCTAGTTTATCTACAATTCGTTGAATGGCAGCTTCACATGCTTCTTGAGCGGATGCCCCTTGTCTAATCAGCTCAACTACCAAAAATGATCCGAGCGTTTTGAGCATTAACTCCCCCATTCCCGTAGCAACTGCCGCGCCATGATCATTGTCGACATACAACCCCGCTCCAATTATCGGAGAATCACCTACTCGTCCATACATTTTGTAGGCAGCGCCAGAGGTGGTGCATGAACCTGAGAGATTTCCATCTTGATCCTGGCAAATCATACCGATCGTATCGTGATTCTCAGAATTAATGGCTGGCATGTATTCAGATTCCACTTTCCATTTCTCCCATTGCTTCTTTGATTCTTCTGTAAGCAACTCCTCTTTTTGAAAGCCCTGGCTTAGCGCAAATTCCAGCGCCCCATCACCAACTAACATTACATGGGGTGTTTCTTCCATTACTTTTCTTGCAACGGAAATAGGATGCTTTATACTCTGTAGGAAGCTAACAGATCCTGCATTTCCCAAATGGTCCATAATGCAAGCATCAAGGGTCACATTACCGTCCCTGTCTGGCAAACCACCATAACCAACCGAAGTGGATTTCGGATCCGCCTCCACAACCATCACTCCTTTTTCTGCAGCATCCAAGGCTGTACCTTGATTGGATAGAATCTCCCATGCCGCTTCGTTGGCGGGTATCCCATGGTTCCAGGTGCTGATAACCTTTGGTTTCTTTGACCTCTTTTTTTGTTCTTTACGATTGCCTGAACAAGACATGGTGCTCATTGCAAGCCCGGCAGTCACTGCTACACCGTTTTTCAGGAAGGTTCTTCTTGTGTTCATAATTTGATCAAGTTGAGTTTAAGTTAACGCCAATTTGTTAAGTTAAACTGATCTATTCATTCAATTCAGCCATTCGTAACCTACAATGGGATAATTGCATAGTTGAAATTTTCACTTAGATGTAGACTGCGTGTAGATCCAGTTTCTTGTGCCAAGATCATGTTGGCTCCTAGATTCGTAGCTTAAGTTATACATATAGACTACGTGACTTTCTTACATTAAAGTCCTCAAAACATTTGATATTTATGAATCTTCCTAAAGGTAAACTCCTATTACTTCTTTCACTTTTTATCCTTAATTCTTGTGAGAAAAAGGTAAGCAATATTGAACCACAGCTATCTGATTTCGAACAAGTCTTTAAACATGTAGAAATTAAAACAAGTAGCAAATTTAAAGAGCTTTTAGAGGGCGTAGGATCTTTTTCTAGCAATGTGCGTACGTCAAATTCAACACTTTTAAATAGTGAATTGGGTCTTCTCTATTTGAATAATTCAATTGAAAGGGTCAGTAATCCAGATCAATACGCTCCCAACTACAGCGTCCCAATATTTTCTTTGGAAAGTGAAGCGTATGCTGCTGAAATTCTTTCATTCGTAGCAACACAATATGGGTATAACGGGGTGATTCTAAGTTTTATTCCAGATGATGGTTTATCTTATAATTTACAAGATTTTACTGGATGGATTAAAGTCTTGAATTTAGATAGGGAGCTTGAAGTTGAAACATACTATTACCAAGGTGAGCCATCCAAATCTTCTAAAGGACGTGCTCATGAGGATGATTGTGAACTCAGCGTGAGTTATGTATACGATCCTAGTATCAATGTATGGGGCTATGATATTGAACTCGTTTGTTCAAGTGGAAGTGGTTCTTCAGCCTGGCCAGAAGATACTGGAACACCTATAGGTGGGAATAATCCTTGGTATCCTGATGCCGAAAATGAAACTGGGGGTGGTTCTTCAGGTAGTGGAGGAGAGGGTGGCAGCTCAGGTTCTATTGGAATTAGTCCATTAGAAACTGACGGTTATAGTGGTGATGGTGATCTAAACGATAATGATTACGAAACCACTGAGTGTTCACAAAATTTACAAAGTATTCCACGTTCAGTAACTCTTTCAAATGGAACTAGAGTTAGGGTAACGTTTGGAACAACTGAATCAGATGGTTTAAGTGCCAACAATTTAGTCGCTCCATCATTATTGAACGCCATTGTGCATGCATTGAATAAAGCTTCCAATCAAGTTACCATGACACACATTCATATTTCAGCTACAACCAATGGAATTCATGGAATTCACAGTAACCATTATAAGAAAAGAGCAGTTGATATATCCAGAATTAACAATCAAAACATCTATCATATTCAGAACTCTGACTTAGTTCGTATATTTCAAGAATCATTTGATAGTTATTCAGACATAAGAGAAAATTTTGGGCCTTCTTTTCAGCATAAACAAGGTAGTAATTATAATGTTGGTGGCCACAAAGATCATATTCATATTTCAACCAATAATTGTCAATAGAATCTTTGTTATGTATACATTCATTCTTATTCTATCAATCTTAAGTTGTGAAGTTCAAGAAGGATTTGTTACACAAATTAAAGAACCTGACATAGTCGCTTTAATTAACTCACTTGAAAGCGGCGATAAATACAAAACAGGATCATTTAATATACTTATTTTCAAGAAGAGTAATCCTAGTGGTTCAGCTAAAACCGTAGGTACACATGAAGTAACCCATTCTTACCTGATAGGTATTTCAGAATTTGATGAATACCCTAAGCAAAGTTTATTTATCGTCGGAGATTTTATGAATCCGGTGATTGAAGATGTCATTGAGAATGAATCATCAATTAGAATCACAATCAAACATGGTAATGTGAATAATAGAAAAAGTAATGAATTTGAAATCTATCAACATACCGTGGTAACAAATTGAATTCCAATACTTTACAATTCTTATTATCCCCATTTCCTCAACCGACTCCCATACCAGCTATAGAGTTCACCATCTACCAATTGGCTTTTAGCATTTGACCATTGGTTAGTAGCTTCATCAAGATCTTTTTCTTTAAACGGAAATGGTTCTGAACTTAGTAGTATGTGATCAGGGTTTAACTTGGCTATTTCTTCTGTCGTGAGTGTTGGATAACGTTCATCCAAAATCAGGTTTTCATATCCCAGAAAAGTTAGCAAATGATCAATGAACGTGTTTTTTCCTGCAGCCATCCACGGATTTTTCCAAATCAAATAGATAACTCTTCCTGAATAGCTCTTCCTTACTTTTTTCAATGATGTTTTGCATGAAGAAATAATCCTCGCAGCGTTATTTTCCAGGCCGCAGATCTTTCCTAATTGTTGCATCATATTAAATGAACCCGTAAGCGTGGTGATATCGCTCATCCAAATCGGAAAGTCTTTTGCTAACTCATAAATTCCCTCACGGTAATTCTCTTCCTTGTTACCAATAATAAGATCAGGATTAAGCGCTTTGATTTTATCAAATCTGAATTTTTTGGTGCCACCAATGATTTTGATGTCCTTAACCTGGTCACCTGGGTGAATACAAAATTTGGTCCTGCCAATTACTGGTGCATTTATATCCAGTAAAAATTCGGTTTGAGAAGGAACGAGAGAAACAATTCGTTTTGGTGGAAAAGAAACAGTAACCTCCCGATCCATTTGATCTGTGACTGTCAGGAGGTTATTCATTGCTTACTTCAGGTATCGGAAATCCTGGTTATTCTTTACCTGGATCACTGTCTCATAGATCAATCGAATCACACTTTCTACGTCATCCTTATGTACCATCTCCACGGTGGTATGCATGTATTTCAATGGTAGTGATATTAAGGCTGAAGCAACACCCTTATCAGAATAGGCAAACGCGTCAGTATCAGTACCAGTCGTTCTTGATGCAGCAATTCGCTGGTATGGTATTTTGTGCTTGTCAGCAACTTTCAGGATCATGTCCCGAACATTGTTCTGAACCGCAGGACCATACGTTACTGCAGCTCCTTTCCCGGCAGTCACATCCCCACTTGCTATTTTGTTGTACATAGGGGATTGTGTGTCATGAGTTACATCTGTAACTATCGCCAGATCAGGTTTGATCCGATGTGCCATCATCTCGGCTCCCCTGAGGCCAATTTCTTCTTGTACAGAGTTCACCACATACAATCCAAAAGGCAGTTTTACTTTATTTTCTTTGATTCGCCTGGCTACTTCTGCGATCATAAATCCTCCAGCCCTGTTATCAAGTGCACGTCCCACAATGTATTTTTTATTCAGCTCGATCAACTCATCCTCAAAAGTTGCCACTGTGCCAACATGAATGCCCATTTTTTCAACTTCTTCTTTGTTCGAGGCTCCAACATCGATACAGATGTTCTTCATGGATGGATTATCCTCCTTCTCTTTCCTCACATGAATAGCTGGCCAACCGAAGATCCCTTTGATCGGACCTTTCTTTGTATGCAGGTTCACGCGCATGGATGGAGCAATTTGATGATCTGAACCGCCGTTCCTTACAACATAAATATATCCTTTGTCGGTGATGTAGTTGACAAACCAACTGATTTCATCCGCATGAGCTTCAATGACCACCTTGTATTTGGCATTGGGATTAACAACACCATATACACTACCATAAGTATCAACCTCATACGAATCGACATAAGGTTTTATATAGTCCAACCAAATTTTTTGTCCTTCTACCTCAAAGCCTGTGGGCGCAGCATTATTCAGGTACTTGTATAGAAAATTTTTGCTCTTTTTATCCATGTTGCAATTTTAGACTTTTTCAATTTTAGATTGTTTCGATTTCATGATTATCTCAATTAAAAATCAAATCAATCGTCAATCGAATAAATCCAAAAACTTCCTAAATCGACTTAACAAGCCCGCCATCAATCAGGAAGTCTTGTCCGGTGATGTACGATGATTTCTCCGATACGAGAAAAGAGACCAACTCAGCTACTTCCTCAGGTGTACCTTGCCGTAGCATCGGTATGGTGTCGATTGTCTCTTGATCTGCCGGATAACTATTGATAAAGCCTGGAAGCACGTTGTTCATTCGAATGTTGGAAGATCCGAATTCATTCGAAAATAGCTTCGTATAACTACTCAGAGCTGTTCTTGCCACAGAGGAGATTGGGAAGTTCAGTGAAGGTTCCTTAGCTCCAAACGTTGAAATGTTGACGATTGATCCCCCCTCGTTCATCTTGGGAACGACCAACCTGGACATCCGAATCACGTTCATCAATGCCAGGTTTAACCCAGCCATCCAATCCTCATCAGTCAGCTCCAGCAATTTTCCCTTTGGCGGGTGGCCAGTATTGCAAATCACCGCATCGATCCGTCCATACTTCATCAGGCTGATTTCAACCAATGACCGAAGATCCTCCGGGTTATCAGTAGAGCCTTGCATGGAAAAAGCCTCCATCTCATTCGCCAAAGTCACAACACTTTCTGACCTTGACATCAGTGCTAGTTGATACCCTTCAGAATGAAGTTTCCTTGTTATGGCAGCTCCCATTCCTTTGCTCGCTGCGGTTACTATTGCGACTTTCATAAGTTTCAAGTTTCAAGTCGCAAGCTACAAGCCAGGACATCTAAGTAACAAGTTTTTTAACTACATAAACTTAACCATTGAGTTTCCTCAAGAATCCTGAAAGCATCTTCTGCTCTTCAATTATCAATTCCAGGATTGAATTGACCATATTTTCTTCTACCAATTTCAGCCTTTGTATTCCGATGAAAAATGTTTCCAATTCAAACAATGATCCAAGGGCAATTTGCATAAACCTTGCTTGATCCTTTCTGTCCCTTCCTGCCACTTCCTTCAGCAATATTTGCTGGCACAGAAGCGGCTGCTCTATTTATCTGAATTATCAACCCAAATCTTTCATCACTCGGCAAATACTTTGAAAGTTTGTATGATTCCATCCATATTTCCATGCCTTTCTGCCAAACAAGTAACTCTTTAAAATTTCTCATCATCTGTTAATTATCAATTCATGGCTATCGATTAATTATCAGATGGTGCTAAATCTAAGGCTTGTAACTTATAGCTAACAGCTTAAAGCTTGTAGCTATTTACAGCACCTTACAACGGTATATTCCCATGCTTTTTCCTCGGTAATTGATCCACCTTATTTTCTAACATTGAAAAGGCATGAATGAGTTTTATTCGGGTATTTTTCGGCATGATCACTTCATCTACAAAACCTCTTGCTGCTGCAATGTAAGGATTGGCGAATTTCTCCGTGTAATCGTTTATTTTTTCCTGGTGCTTTTTATTGGGATCGTCAGCACCTTGAATTTCCTTTCTAAAAATTATTTCTGATGCTCCCTGGGCTCCCATGACCGCAATTTCTGCTGTAGGCCATGCATAATTTATATCTGCTCCGATGTGTTTTGAGTTCATCACATCATAGGCACCACCATAAGCTTTCCTGGTAATCACCGAAATTCTTGGAACAGTAGCCTCACTAAAGGCATATAAAAGTTTGGCACCATTTGTTATGATGGCGTTCCATTCTTGATCAGTCCCTGGTAAAAACCCCGGAACATCAACCAAAACAAGAAGCGGAACATTGAAGCTATCGCAGAATCTGACAAACCGACCAGCCTTGGTACTTGAGTGAATATCCAAAACTCCCGCCATAACCATCGGTTGATTGGCAACAATTCCAATACTTCTCCCGGCAAGACGTGCAAAGCCACAAACGATATTACCAGCAAAATCTTTGTGCACCTCAAGAAAACTACCTGAATCTACAATCCCTTCAATAACCTCATGCATATCATACGGCTGATTTGGATTGTCTGGCAAAAGAGTATTCAAGTCTTCCCGTGTTTCATCTCCCAGCTCATATTCAAGTCTGGGAGGATCATCTTCACAATTGGATGGAATGTAACTCATCAATTGTTTGATCTGGAGAATACATTCCGCCTCGTTTGAGCAGGCAAAATGTGTTACCCCACTTTTAGAGGCATGTGTTTGCGCTCCACCCAATTCTTCACTGGTCACATCTTCCTGAGTGACTGTCTTGACTACATTCGGGCCAGTCACAAACATGTAACTCGAATTTTCAACCATGAAGATAAAATCAGTAATCGCAGGAGAGTAAACCGCTCCACCAGCACATGGGCCCAGTATTGCAGAAATTTGAGGCACCACTCCGGAAGCGAGTGTATTCCTGTAAAAAATATCCGCATACCCCCCCAGCGAAACGACACCTTCCTGAATTCGCGCTCCGCCTGAATCGTTCAAACCAATTACGGGAGCACCATTCTTCATCGCCAAATCCATGATCTTGACAATTTTCTCTGCGAAAGTCTCAGATAATGAACCACCAAAAACGGTAAAATCCTGGCTAAATACATAAACCAATCTACCGTCAATAGTACCATATCCGGTAATCACTCCATCACCAAGTATTTTTTGCTTATCCATACCGAAATCGGTGGCCCGATGGGTTACAAACTTTCCTATTTCCTGAAATGAATCCGGATCCAGTAAAAGATCTATTCGTTCCCTGGCGGTAAGTTTTCCTTTTTCGTGTTGTTTGGCAATTCTATCTTCTCCTCCACCCTTAAGGGCTTCCTCATTCATAGCCTCCAGTCGTTCAACCTTCTCGGCAATGGTTTGGATATTGGTTGCGGTTTTTGGTTTTTCTGAACTCATATTTATTGGAAAGCGGTAAAGATAAAGCCGATTGTCGATTGAGATGATTTTAGATTTAATCCTGTTGTTACTCCAGACACAAATCTCATTTTAAATCGAAGAAATCAAAAAATCATTCTCAATTGAAGATTATATTGCGGCGGCTTATGAAGATTGCTATCATCGATATGGGAACAAATACATTTCACCTAATGCTGGCTGAAGTGACCCAGGGTTCCCATCAGGTTTTTCATAAGGAAAGGGTAGCGGTAAAAATCGGAGAGAAAGGAATCAACGACAACAAAATAGCCCTTGAAGCATGGGATCGAGCTTTAAATACGATTATCGAGTTCAAGAAAAAAATTGATGCTTCTGATATTTCCCAAATCTACTCCACTGCCACAAGTGCGATCAGGAATGCTGAGAATGGTGAAAGACTTATTAAGGAGATTGAGAAAGCAACAGGGATTAGCACCCAAATCATTTCCGGAGAAAAAGAAGCAGAATTAATCCTTAAAGGAGCTCGAATGGCGCTGGATCTCGGGGAGGAAAAGCACCTTATCATGGACATTGGAGGGGGAAGTATTGAGTTCATCATTGCCGATGCAACTGAAACATTCTGGTTAAAAAGTTTTGAGGTAGGCGGGCAAAGACTGGTGGAAAAATTCCATCACAATGATCCAATTTCAGCACATGAATTGGCTCAATTGGATACGTATTTTGAATCTGAGTTGAAAGAATTAATTGAGCAACATGCCATTCATCGACCGAAGGTATTGGTAGGATGTTCTGGCACCTTTGATACATTGAGTGATATTTACTGTGCCAGAGAAAATTGTGAAATTGAAGACGAGCAGACAGAATTGCCGTTCCCAATATCTTCTTTTGACATCATTTACCAGGATCTGATTACAAAAACACGCAGCGAACGACTGGCAATAAAGGGGATGATAGAAATGCGTGTAGACATGATTGTAGTTGCCTGCGCACTAATTGATTATTTGATAAAAACACTTAACATCCAAAGTCTCAGAGTTTCCGCATATGCACTGAAAGAAGGTGTTCTTTTCGATACCCTCGACGCTGTAAGAAATTCTATAAATCCCAATTGATTTAATATTGTCCAATGGCTGAGGTAACTCTTTATTCAAAAGAAGATTTATTCCGATTTACTACCCAACTACTTCAAAAGATAGGATGCCCTCAAAAGGATGCAGATCAGGCAGCCAATGTCTTGATCAGTGCAGATCTGAGAGGTGTGGATTCTCATGGTGTAGCTCGGCTTTCCGGTTATGTACGATTACATGAAAAGGGAAGATTGAATGCAAACCCGCAAATAACCACCGTACACGAGACTCCATCAACGGCGGTTGTAGATGGAGACCTTGGACTTGGATTGGTTGTTGGTCCACATGCGATGGATCTGGCGATCAACAAGGCAAAAGATGTGGGATCGGGCTGGGTTTCAGTTAAAAACTCCAATCACTACGGTATCGCTGGATATCATGCAATGATGGCTTTGGAGCACGATTGTATCGGTATCTCACTTACAAACGCTAGCCCATTGGTTTCTCCCACTTTTTCGAAGGAACGATTGCTGGGGACAAACCCTATATCGATTGCTATACCGACCAAAGATCAACCCCCGTTCGTACTGGATATGGCTACCACAACTGCAGCCAACGGGAAATTGGAAGTTCTTCAGAGAAAGGGGGAAAATGCTCCCGAAGGATGGCTTCAGGATAAAGAAGGAAATATCACTACCGATGCAAGAGGTCTGATAAACGGAGGATCTATGCGCCCACTTGGTGGAGATAGAGAAAGTGGCTCGCACAAAGGCTATGCCCTGGGGGCAGTCGTGGATATTTTGTCCGCCGTACTTTCAGGTGCCAACTATGGTCCTTGGGTACCTCCATTTGTGGCGTTCATCGAACCTAATCCAAATCCTGTTGGAGAAGGACTCGGTCATTTTTTTGGGGCCATGAGGATTGATGCCTTTAGAGAAGCAGATGAATTCAAACATCATATGGACAACTGGATTCAGCGCTTCAGGGCATCTGAAACTGTGGATGGAGAAGACAAAGTACTTATCCCGGGAGATCCTGAACGGGAAATGGAAGAACAACGCTCAAAAGATGGAATCCCACTTCTCACTCAAGTTGTCGAAGAATTGGTTCAAATGGGCGAAAAATTTGGGGTAACTTTAGAGAAGTCTCTAAACTAGGACCTAAACAAACGGACATGTCAGAACTGAAGACTAAGCCTACTGGCGCCAGTGTTGATGACTTCATCGATTCAATTGAATCCGAAACGAAAAGAGACGATTGCAGAGAACTACTGAGCTTGATAGGAAAGATTACTGGTGAAAAACCTAAGATGTGGGGAACCTCAATCGTTGGGTTCGGTGATTATCATTACAAGTACAAAACTGGCAGAGAGGGAGATTGGTTTCTTTCTGGTTTTTCACCTAGAAAACAAAGCATGACAATCTACATGATGGGTGGCTACACTGATACGGAGGAGCTGCTCCCTAAACTTGGGAAACACAAAACAAGTGTTGGCTGTTTATACGTCAATAAACTCGCGGATATTGATATGAAAGTCCTTGAAAAGTTGATTAAGAAATCCGTAGAAACGTTGAAAAAAACCTACAAAGAATTCAACTAGTCCATCAAAAAATCCGCCTGTTTTCAATTCTTTTTCATTTTTTAAGGAATTAATTGTCTTTAAATAAGTATTGTTAGTGGCTAATCAGGGCATTTTTATCATCCGACGATACATTTCTAGGGCTCGTCTAACTTTTTTTTATATTCAACGTGTTGTAGCTAAACTTACCTAAGCTCTAATTTAATTTTTCCGCCACAATGATTTATCACAAGGACCCCACCAGGACAACGCCGGGAATTGATCTGAATATGGAGGAAGGCTCTGTCAAATTAGTTGGTAGGTCCAGCCCCGAAAATAGTGTTCTTTTCTATTCACCTCTACTAGATGCATTGAAGTTAGATAATGTAACAACCCCTGAACTCAATATTGATATTAAGTTAGAGTACTTCAACACAAGTTCGTCCAAGTGCCTGTACGATCTGTTTAAGCAATTGAAAAGGATTGAAACATCAGGGACAGATATAAACATCAACTGGTATTACGAGCCAATGGATGAAGACATGTTCGAAGCTGGTGAGGATTACAGCGAGCTACTTGATTTGGAATTTAACTTCGTAGAAGAAGAAGACATTGTAGATTCCGAATAACCTGATATTACTAAAAAATTCCTATTCCTACTCCTGCTCTAACAACCCATGGACTATCATATGGTTGTGTTAGGTCCGCAGGATCATAGAGAACATTATAGAGAGCGGCAACACTGAATGAAGCTCTTCCCGCTAAGGCTTCAGAATACCCTCCGCCAATCAAGAGACTGTTAAATCCTTGCCTGCTGGTACGTTCTGGTGAAGTGGACGTGAAGAACTCAAACTGAAGATTCTCGTATTCAGCATATGCAAAAAACTGCCGGGTAATGTTATATCGGTTAAAAACACTCCAGCCGTAGTTATTAATACTTGAGTCAAATCCCCTGATTTTCACATACTGGTAGGTAATTCCAACGCCGGCAGAATAACGTTCTGTAATTTTGTATCCAACCTGGGGTGACAAGCTGATATTTGTTACATCACTCCCAGCACTTAATCCAAAGCCACCCCCAAAATAGATCCTGTCTGATAATTTGTTCTGTGCTGACACACCGAGAACAGCAAGGATTAGTAGTGATGTAAACCCAAATCTCATACTTAATCAACGATTATGTAAAGATCTTCGTTCGCTTTTTTCATCAAATACTTCTCCCGCGCAATTTTTTCTAAAAGCTCAGAATTATTCAGTAAAGCTTCACGATCATTTTTTACTTCAAGGATCTTATCTTCATAAAATTTCTTTGCTTCAATGAGTTCTGATTGCTTGACTTTGAGCTCTTTTTGAAGAAAGAGGTCATTGCTATCAATGAAGGACAGCCAAAACAAAAAGAAAAGTGTAGACAAAAAATAAAAGCTCTTTACAAAAGAGGGGAAACGATCTAAGATTTTTCTCATCTGCCTTGTAGTTTATGGGTGGTTTGCTTTCAAGCACTCAGCAGACTTCTCGTGTAAAAATAGAGATAATAGGGATAAAATGAGCTATCTGTTCAGATCTTTCAATTTTCTCTCCTCTACCATAAACTTCCAAAACAGGATCGAAAATATGGAAGGCCAAACAAGGACCAGAACAAATCTGAAATAACCAAAAATGGAAACCGAATCAGTAGCAACAAGTTCAAAGACAAGAAAAATAAAGATCAAAACTCCTATTATGGCAGTTGCGAGTCTTGCTATATTCTGATTTTGCCTTTGTTTAAACTCTTTTTTATCCATGTTTATTTCCTATCAGCAACTATCTAAAATTAGGGAAAGACGCTATCTGTTCAAATCCAGCTTCTTCTTTTTGCCATATAAAATGTTTCATTCCGTTCGTCATTGCAAGATATTTCGAATCCAAAACTTTATTGTATTGAGACAATTGTACGACGGTCTGTTCCGACAAACGCGTCTTGTATGATTTACACTCTACTAAAAGAAAAACACCACCTTCCCGATTGAGGACTGTAATATCGGATCGCTTTAAATTCTTAAAATAACGAATAGAATGTTCCAACTTTATCATACCTCTTGGATAATCCAGGTGCTCAATCAACAAATTGAGAAAATGCTGGCGCACCCATTCTTCAGGGGTTAAAGCCACCCATCTTTTCCGAACCAGGCAGAATATTTCATCTTTTTTAATCCTGGGCTCGTACTCAGGCAGCTTGAGGGGATGCATCCTTTAACTTAACCTGGGAGAGAAATAGAATACCAATTACAAAGAATGACGCCAGAGCCAACGCGCTGTTCCTCATGCTGCCTGTTACCATTTCAATGTATCCATATACAAAGGTCCCAAAGACGATAGACAAATTGTAAGTGACATCATAGAAGCTAAAGAATGAAGCCGTATCTACCGTATCCTGTGGCATCACCTTCGAGAAGGTGGCACGAGAAAGCGATTGGATCCCGCCCATAACCAATCCTACCACAGCGGCCAGAATAAAAAACTCGATCTCCAGTTGGACGAAATAAGCATAAAGGCTGCATACAATCCATATTACGATCATCACCATCAGTGACCGAATATTTCCTTTTCTTTTGGATAAAAAGGCAAAAAAGTAAGAGCCTGCAATACCAACAAATTGGATCAATAATATGGTCATGATCAATTTAGATGTCTCCATTTTCAATTCTTTTGCACCAAATGTGGCAGCCAGGTACATGATGGTCTGAACACCCATGTTATAAAAAAAGAAGGCAAGTAAATATTTTCTCATTGAACCCATTCCCTTCATTTGGTTCCACACATTCCCAAGCTCCCTATATCCGTTAGCTAAGAAATGTCCCTCTGGTTTTCTTCCATGTACATTTTCAGGTAGTTTGGAGAGAGCGTATAGAGAAAAACCGATCCACCAAATTCCCACGGTAAGAAAAGCAATCCTTGAAGCAATTCCTTCATTGGCCAACCCAAAAACATCGTACATTTCTATTACCACCAGGTTGATCACCAACAGGATAACTCCCCCGATATAGCCGTATGAATAGCCTTTAGCACTTACAATGTCTCGTTTGTCTTCTGTAACAATCTCATTCAAAAATGCATCGTAGAATACAAGACTTCCTGAATAACCTACACTTGCAAAAGCGGAACAAAAAATACCCCACTCAACATTTTCACCGGTAAAAAAGAAAAGGCCAGTACAGGAAAGTGATCCAATCATCATGAAAAGTTTGAGGAAAAACTTCTTTTTTCCAGCATAGTCTGCAATACCTGAAAGTATAGGCAATACAATAGCTACAAGCAGGAAAGAAGCAGAAAGAGCATAGGAATAAAGCACTGAATTGACTACTTCAATTCCAAAAAAATCAACAGTATCTCCCCCGTTGGCATTGACGGTGACCGCTTGATAGTAAACTGGAAATATAGCTGAGGTAATCGTCAGCGAGTAAACAGAGTTGGCCCAGTCATACA
>JANQEC010000047.1 GCA_028278585.1 Cyclobacteriaceae bacterium
ACCAATCCGGGCCCCTGTGCCTGACTTTTTTTGACATATCCAGAAGCTGCCGCCTGAGTTTTTCACAACCTCCTTTGCTGTTGAATACTGTTACGATTCCACACATTATATAAGTATTAAAGCATAAAAAAAGTAACCGGTAAAGGCTACTACATTGTTGGGGAGGTTGTCTATTTGGGAGATGCAATGTTAGCAAACAAAGTTCTTTTCACAACATTTTTCATCAGATATCTAATCTACATGGCGTGCATGATATGGTTTGTTTTCAGAAAATTGACTGTAACGATTAAGATTAATCCTCCTCAATAACTTCAAGCACATCCATGATATCACCATAATCTTTGAAACCAGGTTTTTCTTCTTTCGTAGCTTCCATTTCAAGTCCGGGAAATTGCGCCATAGTATCTAGTGGTGTTACCTGATAACCTTTAAGTAGTCTTACATTCCCATTATAGAAGGACAGTTGTTGATCAAGTACTTCGTAAAGTGCTGCATTGTCACACTTCAGAATGACAATCGATACCAATTCATCCAGGTAGCTTAGCGTAGATGGTAGATTCTCAAGATCTTCTTTTGTTTCAATGAAAACTTTAAAAAGAATTGGAAGTTGAAGTAGTCCTGCTTTTTCAATCAATTCCATAGTTGAAATCTCTATGAAGTCTATGGGGTAATCTTTTAAAGAAGCCTTAATCTCATCAATAGTTGATGCATGAAACTCTCCTGCAAATTTCACACCAGCCACCCAATCAGTGATCTCTTTGAAATCTTCAGGGAGAATTCGTTCCTTAGAATTGGGATCGATGTTAAACCCCAGAATATCAACACCCATTCCTGCACAATACCGGGCATCACTTAAACTCGAAATGTTAGAAATCTTAACAAAAGTTCTTAATGACATTCTTAATTAATTCTTTTTCGCAAAGAAAGTGATCCCCTTAACAAATACACAGAAACGAGTGAAATGAATATGAAAAAGAAATAATAAGGCCACGACAAACACAGGTGATATGAAAATCTAAAATGAACTAAATCACACTCAATTCAATTCATTTATCGTGACAGCTACATTCTACAACTCAAAGCATGATATAGCAGCAACAAGGAGACACAATTCTTTAACATTGCATTATTAAAGTAACGCCATTGGAAACTTACTTAGACACAACAAAAGACATTTATAAAAAAGCCGCAGAAGCGCCAGATGTAGGACTTTGTTGCACCACAACACCTATTTGGGCTTTTCCCGGACTGGATATCCCTAAACGGATGCAGGAAATGAATTACGGCTGTGGAAGCACCGTGCACCCACGAGACCTAATAAACAATCCAAAAATTCTTTATGTTGGTGTAGGAGGTGGGATGGAATTGCTTCAATTCTCGTATTTCAGCAGAAGGACAGAAGGTGTGATTGGAGTTGATGTAGTAGATGAGATGTTAACAGCATGTGCTGAAAATTTCATTACAGCCGAACAAAGTAATGATTGGTTTAAATCTGAATATGTCAGTTTAAGAAGGGGAGATGCTTTAAATCTTCCGGTTGAAGACGAGACAATAGATGTGGCAGCACAGAATTGCCTGTTCAATATTTTCCATGAAGAAGATTTGAAAACAGCTCTTCGCGAAATGTATCGTGTGTTGAAACCTCACGGACGACTGGTCCTATCGGACCCGGTAACCGAAGACCATATGCCGGATAATCTTAAGAATGATCCGGAACTAAGAGGGCTTTGCTTAAGCGGTTCACTACCACTTCAGAGTTACATTGATATGATCACTGAAGTTGGATTTGGCACAGTTGAAATTAGAGCTAAACGACCCTATCGAATTCTTGACCCTGAACACTACGATACGGAAACTCCAATTTTCATTGAAAGCGTAGAAGTCTGCGCAATCAAGGACCCGATGCCTGGTGATGGTCCGTGTGTATTTACTGGGAGAACTGCCATTTATACAGGAAATGAAGAGTATTTTGATGATCATGGTGGCCATATCCTCATGTATAACCAACCGCTTTCTGTGTGCGATAAAACAGCCGGTAATCTTGAAAAACTGGGTAGAAAAGACATTGTCATTTCAGAAAGCACCTATTTCTACGATGGCGGAGGGTGCTGCTAGGTTGGTGCATGGTGATTGGTTGAATAGTTAAGTGGTTATGTGTTCAACCTAAAATCTCTTAACCAAATCCACTATTCAACCAAATCAACCAATTAACCAATTAACCAATTTAACTAGTTACCTTTGCAAAATGTGTAAACCGTGGCTGTGAACCCGGCAATAAGCAAAACATGAGTAAAAAAGGAAGAATTTTAGTGGCGATGAGCGGCGGAATAGATAGCTCTCTCGCTGCAGTACTACTACACGAAGAAGGCTATGAGGTGATCGGGATGACCATGAAGACATGGGATTATCAGAACTCTGGCGGAAGTAAAAAAGAAACAGGCTGTTGTAGCCTCGATTCTATTAACGATGCGCGAAACATTGCGGTAGATCTTGGATTTCCACACTATATCATCGATATCAGGGAAGAATTTGGGGATTACGTAATCGATCATTTCACGAACGAATACCTGAACGGTCGTACGCCCAATCCATGTGTACTTTGCAATACGCATATAAAATGGGATGCGCTCTTGCGTCGTGCGGATAAGCTAGACTGTGATTACATAGCTACAGGACACTACGCCAACATTAGGGAAGAAAACGGGCGTTACGTGGTCTCTAAGGGTTTAGATGGCTATAAAGATCAATCCTACGCTTTATGGGGGATTTCTCAGGAAAGTTTGAGCCGAACCAAATTTCCATTAGGAAAACTTAAAAAAACGGAGATAAGAGAAATGGCCTTAGAAAGAGGCTTTCATGAATTGGTGAAAAAATCTGAGTCCTATGAGATTTGCTTCGTTCCGGACAATGATTATCGTGGTTTCCTTAAAAGAAGGATAGATGGATTGGAAGAGCAGGTTGCAGGCGGGGAATTTGTACTCGAAGACGGTTCAATTGTGGGTACACATGAAGGCTACCCATTCTATACCGTGGGACAGAGAAAAGGGCTTGGAATTGCTTTAGGCTACCCTGTTTATGTTACTGAAATACAGAAAGATAAGAATAGAGTAGTTCTGGGTACGTTCGACGAATTAAGTCGTGACGGGATGTATGTTAACCAGTTAAATCTGCAGAAATATATCTCGATTGGAGATGAAAGAAAAGACACAATAACCAAGGTTCGCTACAATGATGCCGGGACCCCAGCCGTTATTGAGCAAGTGGGAGATACGATGAAGGTATTTTTTGGAAATGGAGTTAGTGCGATTGCACCAGGACAGGCAGCAGTTTTTTATGAAGGTGAGGACGTGATCGGTGGTGGTTGGATAAGCCAAAGTTTTCATCAAGCAAGCAGTAATTGAGAATTTTACCAACCATATTCATCTTTGTTTTCCTTACATCATGCAACGAGAAGGTTGATGTTACTCCTGAAATTTTAGGACAAGATTACTATCCAATCTCGATTGGTCAATACAGAATATATGATGTTGAAGAAATCATCTATAAGCTAGCTGCTTTCGATACTTCACATTATCAATTAAGAGAAACGATTTTTGATTCACTTGTCTCTGCTGATCAAATTACCTACCTCATTCGAAGAGATAAAAGAAACAATGCCCAGGAGCAGTGGACAAGTGATTCTGTGTGGACAGCTACACGTACTGAAAATTACCTGGCCATTAGTGAGAATAATGTCCCATTCATGAAACTTACCTTTCCCATTGAATCAGGAAGAGAATGGGATGGAAATAGCTTGAACACCAAATCAGAGATTATTTATTATTATACGGGAACAACTGAACAATTAATAGATTCGATTTCACTTGATAATCACATCAGGTTGATCATAGAGGATATAGAACCTAACATTGTTAACCAGGACGAACGTAGTGAGGTTTATGTGAGAGATATAGGATTGGTTCAAAAACATTATATGACATTAAAATTTTGTACAGTGGATTGTAACGAGATAGGGGAGATAGAAGGAGGTCGGTTCCTAAACCA
>JANQEC010000102.1 GCA_028278585.1 Cyclobacteriaceae bacterium
GGTTGTGAAGTCCTTTTGTTCAAAATCATAACCTGAATTGAAGGTGATTTGCGTTTTCTCCGTTAAACCAAGCGTTCCATTGAAACTCAACGTTTGTCGAATGTTCGCCTCGTCAAATCCTCTTTTTGTGCGATTGATAGAATAATTTGCCCTCAAGGTCCAGGGAACATTAAAATCCACATATAAATCGGGATTATCCCTGATTCGCTGTAATTCTTGTTCTTCTTCAAATGTCAACCCCTCTTGATCTTGTCCAAATGGATCACCCAATGATCCGAGTGGGTCCTGGTTTTGGTTTGCGTTCTGGGCAGCGTCGTTGCCTTTACCCTTGAGCCCTGATGGACTCAAATTCATCCCAATGGCAGTAGTCATGGAAGTCAATTGACCAATTCCTCTACCACTATTCCATGATAATTTATTTATGCGGGCATTTGTAGCCTCATCACGTATATAAGGATCGATGGTGCCTGTAAAGTTCACGGAGACCAAATTGTTTAAAAAACTGGTCCGTGCACTTAGCGAGATATTACTCAGGTTGAATGAATCTGCTGCTAAGTTGTAGCCTGTACTTAGTCCTAGATTGTCAAATATTTTAATCTTCTTAAAGCCTTTTATTGTGTCCTTTTTACTCGCCACTTTCATTTCGATATTGTTAGTAAGTGAGAAACCGATTGTTTTGCTTTCACCCCCGGGGGGAGATCCGAAAGCAAACCCCTGATACTTACTCACATTGGCAGTACTTCCATCATTGTCGATCTTAATATCACTATACACACCGTACCTTGGATTGGAAAAATCTGGTCTGAACGTAAAAGAAATGCTGGGAGTCATAACGTGCCTTATGGCCTGGATTTTCCCAGATCTAAAAAATTTGGTACCATAGATCCGGGTATTCAGAGATGTCCCAGCCGACCAACTTCCGGCCCGACTAAAACCATCTACCGTATCTACACGGACGGCATTCTCTGCATCAAGAAAGGTGTATTTTAGTTCTTTTGTATACCAAAGTTCCTGGTAATTGAAGCTGGGACTTAGCGTAAAATATTTGAACAAACTTAAAGATGTGGATATTGGAATGGTGTGCTTTCCCCCGATTTGAGAGCGATCTAGTATCTGACTTAGGTTGCTGGTGTTGAATGCAAGTACCTCACCCCCATTTGGATCTTCATTTACAACATTGAAAGGGAAAGAAGACCTGGCTCTGTTAGTTAACTCATTTTTAGCTACAAAATTGTGGCTGAAATTCAGTTTTGCAATAGGAGATTTAGAGGATGTAGTCAGGTTTTTGAAAGGATATTGTCTGTTCGTATTAAGAGTGAAATCAGGCAATGTTAAATTGACAATTCCTGTCTGAATATTTTGATTGTGTCGGAGATTTGTTGACATATTGAAAGGAGTGCCCTGAAATCTTTTGGAATATGTAATATTTGACGTGAATTGTGCATTAATACTCCTGTTAAAGTCCTGATTAACTATGTTGTTGTTGGTGCTATATGTCGAGGTACCTGCTGAAACTGAGGCGGAAAAAGAAGAATTTCCTCTACTCTCAGGTCGATGATTCCAGCGAACCCAATAATCATTTGTCTCAAGTGGATTTTCTATGTCATCAGAAACGGATTTGTTGTATGAAAAATTGAACGTTCCTCGATAGCCATATCTTTTCAGGTAGTTTGAAGTAATGTTCAATCCATTACCACCTTTAGAATAAATGTCTCCGGTTACCCGCAAATCCATGTAATCACTAATGGCAAAATAATAGCCACCATCCCTGAGAAAAAATCCCCTTCGTTGTTCTTCCCCATAGGATGGAACAATTATCCCTGAGGCTTTTTCCTTAGGCTGAGGAAACATTCCAAAAGGGAAAAAGAGAGGTGTTGGAAGATCTCTGAATTTCATGTTGAATGGCCCAGAGACTACCTTCTTACTTGGTATTACTTTTAATTTTTTGGATTCAATATAGAAATGAGGATGGGCCAGGTTGCATGTGGTATACCTGGCTCCACGAATGAACATCTCGTTCTCAGAGTTCTTCTTAACATCATCTCCATGCATGAATGCCCCATCTTGTTCTGTAACCACACCTTTTATAAGTGCACGCTTGGTGTCAAAATTGTAAATGATGTCATCTGTTTGATAAACATCAGGCCCGTCAGAATAGATCGGTCGCCCTATTTTATTCCCAGCTGTGTCCAGAGAATAATCAGATTCAATTGTTTTTCGATTCCAATCAACATTTGTTCGATCTGCTTCTAGCGTGATTTCCCCATAGTCGATGTGTGTTTCGCCATACATGAATAATTTTTTATTAACCACGTCGAAATACATGGAATCCTGGGAATCATAATTGATAGTAGTTTCTATGTCTCCTTGAGGAGTATTCCTTACTGTATCGCGAGGCTGACTTGTCAATAAAGAATCTGCAACAGTTAAATTTGGGATCTGTTGGGTTGATGAAGAGTCATTTTCAACGATGTTTTGACCTAACAAAATGGTTGAGGCAATAAAAAATGTAAAGACAAAAATTACTCGCAAAACCTGAACCCTTTATCAATTAATAAGTTGTTGAGAAACAATTGAGAATTTGAAATAAAACTAAATGGCAAATTTTTTGCTGAATTTACATTCAGACTATTGCCTAACAAGCGATGTTTTTTAATTTTTGTGTAAAAGTATCCCAAATTGGAATATCCAATTCGAAGTGATATGAGAAATATTTTTGTTCCGTTCATTCTTTCTGTTCTTTTAATTCTGGTCTCATTTCATCCTGTTGGCCTCAAGAATTTTAAAGTCACAAAAATCGTTATTGATCCCGGCCATGGAGGAAAGGATCCAGGAACACTTGGAGCGTACACGAAAGAAAAAGATGTATGTCTTAAAGTTGCCTTGCAGGTAGGAAAATACATCGAAGAGAATATTCCCGGGGTAGAGGTAATCTACACTCGAAAAGACGACTCTTTTATTCATGCTAGAAACAGACCTGATATAGCAAACAAACACGATGCAGATTTATTTGTATCGATCCACGCAAATTCCTTACCAGAAACAACACCTGATGCGAGAAAAAATATTGTGAGAGGTGCAGAAGTCTATGTGATGGGAGCTCAGAATACGGAAAGAGCTTTGGAAGTTGCCAAGCGAGAAAACTCAGTAATTCTCCTTGAAGAGGACTATGAAAAGAACTACGATTTTGACCCTCAATCCGAGGAATCCTACATACTTAACTCGTTAAGAGTTTCTGCATTTCAAGACAATAGCCTATTGTTAGCCAGTTTAATAGATGATCAACTTATAAATCGCGCTGGTAGAAAAAGTTATGGTGTCAAACAGTCAAGCCTTTATGTACTTTGGAGTACGACCATGCCGAGCGTGTTAGTGGAAATTGGCTACCTTTCCAATCCCGTGGAAGAAAAAGAATTAAATGATCCGGATGTACAATCGTATATTGCTTCCGGAATCTACCGCGCGGTAAAAGAATATAAGGAAGCGTTTGACTCTCAAAACTAAAACAGCCAGTGTCAAAAGAATTTAAGATCGGATTACTTACGATAGTAGCAGGAGCTTTGCTCTACTATGGGTTTAATTTTTTAAGAGGAACAAACCTGTTTTCTCCAACAGATACCTACTATATCACCTACCCCAATGTGACAGGACTCAACGTATCCAATCCGGTATATTTTAGTGGACTTCCGGTTGGACGAGTTAGTGGATTTAAGTTAGAACAGGAGAAAAACAGAATCGTTGTTTCGCTAGATATCGATCAAAATGTTTTTGTTGGCGAAGATGCGACAGCAACATTAGCCAATGATGGTTTACTTGGAGGAAAAGCTATATTATTGGATGTCGGTCAGTCAGGAACGCGTCTTCTCCCGGGAGACACATTGAATTCAGAAATAGCCGGAGACCTGTTTGAGCAATTTGAACCAGTCGCTGACAACCTCAATTCAACGATTACAAAAATCAATACCCTATTGGATCAAATGAATGAGACTGATTTAAAGGGTGTTGTGGATACATTAAAATATTCAATTGGCTCAATCACAAGGAAAATCAACCGGATTGATGTTAAGCCCCTTGTGGATAATTTGGAATCTGTTACGTTAAGCTTTAATGACAGATCCAAGCAATTAGACACCTTACTTCAGAGTTCGAATGTGCTGATGGATTCATTGAAGTCAATAGAATACAATACCCTTGTTCAAAACCTTAATACGACCATTGAAGGCATCAACGATTTAATGGCAAACTTGCAATCAGAAAAAGGCACAATTGGTAAACTGATGACCAATGACTCAATTTACAATAACCTCAATAAATTATTAGTGGATTTGGATGAACTTGCCATTCATTTTAATAATTACCCAAGGGATTTCATGAAACCACTGGGTAGAAAAAATAAAAAACTTAAAGGGGTTAGTCAAGAAGGGAACTAACACTCAAATCCATGGATATCCAATTCAATAAAAATGAAGACAGCAACAAACAACTGGTCTTCAAGCTTAATGAACGTCTAAAAAAAGTTAAACTGGGCGGCGGTGAAAAGAAAATTGAATCTCACCACAAAAAAGGTAAGTTGACCGCACGGGAACGAATTGAGTACCTCCTTGATGATCCAAGTGATTTTCTTGAAGTTGGAGCCTTTGCGGCTGACGGTATGTATGAAGAGGTGGGAGGCTGTCCTTCAGCAGGAGTAGTTACCGGTATTGGAAAAGTCTCCGGAAGGCAGTGTATGATCGTTGCAAATGATGCAACTGTGAAGGCCGGGGCCTGGTTCCCAATGACTGCTAAGAAAAATTTAAGAGCCCAGGAAATTTCCATTGAAAACAAGCTGCCAATTATTTACCTGGTTGACAGTGCTGGTGTTTTCCTGCCTATGCAGGATGAGATTTTCCCGGATAAGGAACACTTTGGACGGCAGTTCCGAAATAATGCGATTATGTCTTCAAAAGGGATAGTTCAAATCGCCGCAATAATGGGGAGCTGTGTTGCAGGTGGAGCATACCTACCTATCATGGCTGATGAAGCCTTGATCGTGGACGGAACAGGATCAGTTTTTCTGGCCGGAAGTTATTTAGTCAAGTCGGCTGTAGGTGAAGACATTGATAATGAAACTTTGGGTGGGGCTACTACGCACTGTGAAATTTCCGGGGTCACCGATAATAAATGTGAAGATGATAGCGCCTGCCTTGATTCAATAAAAAAAATATTTGACAAAATTGGAAAATCAGATGATGCTGGATTCAATAGAATCAAACCTGCACCTCCAAAAGAAAAATTAGAAGATGTCTATGGCAAATTCCCTGCAAGCAGGAATATCCAATATGATATGAAAGAAGTGATCAAATGCCTGGTAGACAAATCAGAATTTGATCAGTATAAAGAGTTGTATGGAAAATCCATATTATGCGGATATGCTCGAATCGAGGGCTGGAGTGTAGGAATTGTTGCTAATCAGCGTAAAACTGTTAAAACAAAGAAGGGGGAAATGCAGATGGGTGGAGTGATCTATTCTGACTCTGCAGATAAGGCGGCACGCTTCATTATGAACTGCAACCAAAGAAAAATACCATTGGTATTTCTTCATGATGTAAATGGGTTCATGGTGGGGTCCAGATCAGAACATGGCGGAATTATCAAGGATGGTGCTAAAATGGTCAATGCAGTTTCAAATTCCGTAGTTCCAAAATTTAGCATTGTAATGGGCAGCTCGTACGGTGCTGGAAATTATGCCATGTGTGGCAAAGCATATGATCCAAGGCTGATTTATGCGTGGCCTACAGCTGAGATCGCTGTTATGAGTGGTGGATCAGCTGCTAAAACCTTGTTGCAGATAGAAATTGCCTCAGCGAAAGCAAAAGGGAAAGAGCTGACAGAAAAAGAGAAAACAGCACAGTTGAAGAAGATTGAAGACTCCTATAATGAAAAACTCAGTCCGTATTATGCGGCATCACGACTTTGGGTTGATGGAATAGTAGATCCGCTGGAAACGAGAAATGTAATTTCGAAAGGCATAGAGATGGCTAATCATGCACCTATCGAAGAGAGAATGAACGTGGGTGTGATACAGACGTAGTTGCCAATGATTAAATTTTGAATGAATGAATTAGTTTGAGCAAATATTCACAGGAAGAGAAAGTAAGATTTATTGAAGATCTTAAGAGACGAACGAAGCAAATTGCTTTAAATTCAATTAACCTTTCAAAGGAAATTCCTAAAAATGAAGAAGGCCGGATAATTCTACATCAATTGATCAGATCAGCAACCTCGGTAGGTGCTAATTATAGAGCTGCCTGTCGGGGGAGGTCTAAAGCTGAGTATTTTGCTAAGCTTAGTATTACAGTTGAAGAAGCAGATGAAGTTCTCTATTGGCTTGAAATTCTTGAAGAATCTGGAATTTTGAAAATTGATATTTCCGATTTCAAGCAAGAAGTGACGGAAATTGTATCAATTTTGGCTAAGGCCAGAAAAAATACGAAATGAAATACGTGATCAACAAATTCATGCATTCACCCATTCACTCATTCACCCATTCACCTATTCACTCATTCATTCATCCACCCATTCACTCATTCACTCATTGTTAAAGTCAAAAGAAATAAAGGCGCTTGTTCAGCTTCTTGACGATGAGGATCAGGAGGTGGTCAGTCATGTGGAAGAAAAAATCCGATCCCTGGGGACTGAAATTATTCCTTTTCTTGAAGAAGAATGGGAAAGTGTATTCAATCCTACTATCCAGGCACGCATCGAAGACCTGGTTCATGAGTTGCAATTCGAACTATTAAAAGAGCGCTTTTTGGATTGGAAGGAAGCCGGAGCAGAGAATTTGTTGGAAGGATTATGGATCGTTGCAACGTATCAATACCCGGACCTGGAAATCGATGAGTTGATCAAGGAAATTGAGCAGTTGTATCATGAGCTTTGGCGCCAGTTTCAGGATGATATGTCTCCTTATGATCAGATTAAGACCTTCAATGAGGTGTTTTTCAACCAATTTAAGTTTAGAGCTAACACCAAAAATTTTCATTCTCCAGCCAATTCAATGATCAATGCTGTACTGGAATCAAGAAAAGGAAACCCAATTTCCCTTTGCGCCATTTATCTTCTCCTGGCACAGAAAATGGAACTTCCTATTTATGGGGTAAACCTTCCAAACCTCTTTATTCTGACCTATAAACTGGGAGAGGAATCCTTTTATATTAATGTATTTAATCGAGGACTGATCTTTACCCGAACGGATATCGATAATTACCTGGAAAACCTTCAGCTAAGCAAGCAGGATATTTTTTATGAGCCATGCTCCAATCTTGATATCATTCTTCGGGCGTTGCGCAACCTGATCGTTTCTTTCGAGAAGCTTGGAGACTACCATAAATCCGATGAGATTAAACTGATCTTACAAAAAATGGACGATCAATACTTTAGCTTCTGATGCAACCATTAGCATAGTTCTCCAATCATTACTACAACCATTTAATAAAGATTGCGTTTAGGACTTTAATATTTTTGTTACTTTTAGGACTTTAATATAAATCTTATGGGTAAATATTCAATCGGAGAGTTTGAAGAAGTTGTTCTTCTTACAGTTGCCATACTCTATGAAAATGCATATGGTATCTCCATCAAAGAAGAGATAGAGAAAAGACTCAAACGTAAAGTTAGCGTCGGCGCAATGAGAACTGCGCTTAACCGGCTCGAGAAAAAGGGATTCCTTATTTCAGAGTTTGGAGAGGCTACTGCAGTAAGAGGTGGGAAACGAAAACGATTTTTCAAAGTAACACCTTATGGTAAGGATGCACTTGAGCGAGTAATGGAAACCAGAAAACAACTTTGGGATGCCATTCCGTCCATTGCATTTGATTTCAAATTCGCATGAGCGAGTTAATTAATATATCGCCCCCCAAACTACCACTGAAGTTTCTCAAGTGGTTTTGTAATCCAGATATGGTGGAAGATGTGGAGGGAGATATTTCAGAACTATTTTCAAAAAGGTCGAAACAAAATAAACTAAAGGCAAAACTCTTTTTCACCCTGGATGTACTTCTACTTTTCCGTCCGGGTATGATCAGGAATTTTTCGCCAATTAACAAATTAATCAATTACGCCATGATCAGAAATTACCTCAAAATAACGCTTAGAAATGCCCTCAGGTATAAGGGATTTACGCTTTTGAACCTCCTTGGACTAATTGTGGGGATTGCATCCAGTATGCTGATCCTGCTATGGATAAATGATGAAGTTAAGGTTGACAAATTTCATGAAAACAGTGACAGAATCTATCAGTTGTTCCGCAATGTTCATCAAGGAAACGGAATGATCAGTACCAATCGGGCAATACCAAAGCCCGCTGCAGACCTGATGGTTTCGGAGTATCCTGAAGTCAACGAGCTGGCACTGTTGAGTTGGGAAATTGAAGTGTTGATGGAAATAGGAGATGATGCTAACAAAGAAGAAGGTAGAGTAGCTTCCCAGGAGTTCCTTAACATGTTCAGTTTTCCGATGGTTTTGGGCGATAGAAGCACAGCCCTAACTGATATAACTTCTATTGTGATCACCAAAACATTAGCTGAAAAGCTTTTTGGTTCCGAATGGAGAGATAAAGCAATAGGAACTGCCATTAGAATCGACAATCAATATGATTTGGTTGTTACAGGTGTGATTGAAGAACCTGGAAGTAATTCAAGTATCAGATTTCAGTGGCTGGCATCGGCAGAAGCTTTTATAAGTCAGAACGAGTGGGTCAATAATTGGGGAAATGGAAGTTTTGGGGTTTACTTCACTGTGGACTCTGAAGAAGATGCGAGGGTCGTTGGTGAAAGAATAGAAAATGTCATCTTAGATAATACAAAGGACAACAATCTCGCAGGTCATGAGACTTTGATCGTTCACAAGTTTTCTGACTATTACCTCTATGGGAACTTTGACAATGGAGTGATATCAGGAGGTCGAATTGATTATGTGCGTATTATGACTGTTGTAGCAATTCTCATCTTGATCGTCGCTTGTGTGAATTTCATGAATCTTTCTACCGCCAGATCCGGAAGACGATCCAAAGAAATTGGCCTTCGAAAGGTGATGGGAGCATATAAGGAATCAATTAGCGGACAATTCTTCTTAGAGGCTTTGTTTTATGCCTTTGTTTCAGTTTTGTTTTCAGTTCTTATTGTTCTCATTGTACTTCCATACTTCAATATTTTGGTAGGAAAAACGCTGTTGTTGGATTTTACTCAACTACAGACATGGTATTTCCTGGTTGGAGTGATGTTGAGCGTAGGGCTGCTTTCGGGAAGCTATCCTGCATTACTCTTACCAACCTTTAACATAATTCTTTCTTTGAAAGGGACCATTAAACAATCACCCACTTCTACTTTTTTCAGGAAAGGGTTGGTCGTATTCCAGTTTGCAATCTCCACATTGCTGATCATAGGAACTGCTGTTATTTACAAACAGCTCGATTATGTTTTGAACAAAGACCTTGGTCTTGACAAAGAGAATTTAGTAATGATTAGAATGGATGGAGATCTGGGTCAGCGTTCAGAAACGTTTAAAAATGAACTTCTTAATATTCCAGAAATAATCTCTGTGACGGCTTCATCAGGAAATCCAATCAATTATGGTAGATCAACCAGCTCTGCAAGCTGGGAGGGTAAAGGAGATCAGGAGCATGAGGTTAACGTTTTGCTTACAGATACTGATTTTATTGAGGCCATGGGGATGGAAATCCTTGCGGGTCGCGCATTTCAAGAAGGATTTGCAGATTCAACTAACTTTATAATAAATGAAGTAGCTGCAGATATTATGGGTTTCGATGAGCCGATTGGGAAGGACCTTTCCTTTTGGGGTATTGATGGAAAGATTATTGGGGTTGTGAAGAATTTTCATATGAGAGACATGTATGAGCCGATTGCACCGCTAATAATAACAAGCTTTGCCATGAGGAGTTACCCTTTAGCACTTGTGCGAGTGAACGGCAACATGAATAGTGCACTTCTGGAAATTGAGCGCATCACCAAGGAAATGAATCCAGTGTTCGATTTTGAGTATGAATTCATGGATCAGGCATATGCCGAGAGTTACGAAAATGAAAGAACAGTAAGTATTCAGGCAAACATTTTTTCAGGGATTGCGATACTCATTTCATGTCTTGGACTGCTTGGATTATCTACCTATACAGCTGAACAGCGTTCAAGAGAAATAGGGGTTAGAAAAGTTCACGGAGCAAGTGTGAACCAAATTCTTATTTTGCTAACGAAAGATTATTCAAGTTTAATGCTTCTTGCATTTATAGTAGCAATTCCTTTTGGATACTATTTTATGCAGCAATGGTTGAATGATTTTGAATTCAGAACAACGCTCGATCCTTCTGTTTTTATCATTGCCGGAATCCTGACATTTGTGGTAGGAGTTCTTACCGTCAGCGCAAAATCCTATCAGGCTGCTACCGTGAACCCAACTGATTCACTGAAAGACGAATAGAAAATTTTTGAATGAATGAGTGAATAAGATGCAGATTCACTCATTCACTCATTGTCTATTCAGGAATCTCGACCTCCTCACCCCAGATGTACTTCGAAAACCATTGCCAATTGTGCCACATGGCTGCAAGGCGCTCTTTTGGTTTCGTTATACCATGACCAAAGCCTTTGTAAATGATCAACTTGGTTTCTACCCCCACGTCCTGCAACCCCTGGAACAATTCGTAACCATTAGGAGTCGGGACTCTTCTATCAAATTCTCCATGCTGTATTAGGGTGGGAGTCTTCGCATTATTGATATTAGTCATGGGTGAAGTCTTTTCGTAGATCTCCTTGTTTGACCATGGAGTTGCTTTCAGGTATTGACGGGTAAATGGATGGATATCCGTGTTTACATAATAGGTCATCCAGTTCGAAATACCGGCTCCAACCGATATGGCTTTGAACTTATCTGAATTGGTCGTTAGAAATGCAGATATGTAACCCCCTTGACTCCAACCCATCGACCCCACTTTGTCTCCATCGATAATACCTTGTTCTTCCAAATATTTAACACCGGATAAAACATCCCAGGCATCACCTACACCCAAATTTTCAACATTGAGTGACCTGAACGCTTCACCATATCCGGCAGACCCACGATAATTAGGACGAAGTACCAAAGCACCTTTATTCAACCATTGGACCATTGGGTACACATATGCAGGAGTAGGAGATGGTGTAGAAATTCCGGTAGGACCTCCGTGAATGACTACCAATAATGGGTATTTTTTGTTTGGATCATAATCCTGTGGTTTGTGCAAAATACCTTCGATCATAGCTCCATCCTCACTCGGCCATGAGATCACTTCGCTTTTGGCTGTCTTCCAGGAACTGATTTGATCAGTACTGCTTGTTATTTGTTTTAGTGAGGAAAGCGGATAGTCGGCGGTGAATAACTCACCTAAGGTTTCATCACCAGCACCTATCAGGACAAGCCTTGATCCGTCTTTGGAAAAACTGTAATTGAAAACGCGAGAAGGATTTGTAGAAAGGATTTCTACATCACCGCTTTTTGGATCAATCCGAACAAGTGGTCGCAACGTTTTTTGCCAGGCTATTCCGAAAATCCCCTTTTCATTCCAGGTAAGCTGTCCAATGTTTTCATCAAAATCTGTAGCTAATTGAGTATCGTTTTTACCATTGGCATTAATTCGATAGAGCCTGTCATTCTTATAAAAATTAGAAACAGAATCATCAAGGTCTGTTGAATACAAAATTGATTTACTATCCGGAGACCAGGCACGTAATCCATCCACACTTTTATTCGTGACCAGCGGACGGTATTCTTCTTCTTCAATATCGTAAATCGAAATATCACTTTTCATGAACGAAATGAGGATCGGGTCTGGCTGGTGTCCGAAGGCTATCATTTTCCCATTTGGACTCCATTCAAAGCTGTTGACGGAAAAGTTGACACTGTCCATCAATAATTTAGGTTTGAGTGAAGCCATAAGCGTTGAGTCCTCTTTCTCTTGTGGCGTCCAATTGCGTCCGAGCAGCTCCGGCTTAAAATCAATTAGCCATAGCTGACGAAGGCTATATTCATTGTCTTCAACACTAAAAGCTCCGTACTTGTCCTCTCTCGACTTCTTCTCCTTTGAACGATCTTCACTTTGAGTGAATGCAAACTGATTTCCGTTTGGTGACCAACGGAAATCATTAACTCCATTCTTCGTGCTTGTGAATTCGAATGGCTCGCCACCTTCTGTTCTCATGATTTGGATCTGGGTTTTATTACCACGATCGGATAAATAAGCAATCCATTGACCATCGGGGGACCACCTGGGCCTTGTACTGCTTTTTTCGGGATTATTGGTTAATTGGAACGGTGTTCCACCATTTCGTGAAATCCAAATCTCGGTGTCAAATCGATTGTTTTCCCAATCGGTCGATCCTCTCTGAAATAAAATGGTCTTTCCATCGGGTGAAAGCTGGGGGTTGTTTATTCCTGAAACCGATATGATCTCTTCAAATGATGGATCCTTCGTTTCCTGGGAATTGGCAATAAAGCAAGATAGTGTTGCTAAAAGCAGGAGATGAGATTTTAACATTTTTGTTGGGGTTTGTTATTTGCTCTAAGTTACAAGAGCAACTATTATGTCCCAAATGCCATCAACTACTCCTTTACTCATTTGTAGTAAATTTCGAACGAATTTTCATTTTTCGTATGCCCTGCTTAAGAGTACCTCTTCAATGTGTCTTTTATACTAGCCCGGAAACTCCGACCTATTGGCAATGATTGTTGACCAATAAAAATCATAGTACTACTTATTGAGTCAATTTTGTTTGTGTTTACTATAAATGATTTGTGAATGCGCACAAATGAATTTCTAAGTTGTTTTTCAAAATAACTAAGGTTCTTGGATAGCAGATAATTGTTTTTGGAAGTAAAGAAAGTGGTATAGCTTCCTTGAGCCTGAAGGTAGTGGATATCATTGAGTCTAATCCTGTCGTATTTGCTTCCGTTCCTGAGAAAGACGAGCTCATCAAGGGGTGTAGGGTGAGATGATAAAGTGTGGATAGCATGTCTTTGTACGGCTAACTCAATAGCTATGATTACATCTTTGTCCTTGAAGGGCTTGGTGATAAACGCGTGTGGTTTTGTAGCCATTGCCTGACCTACTGTTTGCTCGTCTGAGTTTGCTGTGATATATATGACGGGTTTGTTTACATTCATGGATTTTAACATATCAATTCCTGTGGTTGTGCCCTTTAACCCGATGTCTACTAAAATCACATCTGGATTCAAAGTAGTAATCATATCTATACCCTGAATTGCGGTATATGCTACTCCT
>JANQEC010000164.1 GCA_028278585.1 Cyclobacteriaceae bacterium
AGATACACCGTGAGTTTGCGAGTGACTCGCCTTATGTATATGACGATCTAAGAGTAAAAATAAATCGTAAGTTTCACCTTCGCCTTGCGGCAATGAGCCATAACGGAATTATTTTAAAGTATATTCAAGAAATCTTTGATTTGTTGGATTTAAGAACGAAAATGAGGTTTGGATTTATTCCGCCTGAAAGAGTGCAAGAAATTCATTTTGAACACCAAAACATTATAGAAGCTCTTCAAAACCATGACAAAACTGGGCTGAAACGAATATTGCGAAAACACCTCAAATCACCGGTAAATGATATCATCAGATATTTAAATTTGGAGCAAGATGATACTTAAGAGAAAGACCTTTAGGCTGATGGAATCAGTTTGGAAGGAGGTGTTGCGGTAAGGATCAGAAGGTCCATAAAGGAAGAGATACACGCCAATCTTTTTATCCGTTAAGAGACTGTAGGTGAGGGCCTGAAACACAAATTCTATTCCAATCATGTATCAGTTGAACGTTATGGAGCATTATACTTACTTGCAGAGAAGGGGGGGAATTTATAGTGTTTTCAAAGATCGGCATCCTCGGTATGGGTCGAATGTCAATAGGGTTAGCCATCGACTTAGCACTCAAAGGGATTCAGGTCGATATGATCGATCTGAAACCTAGACCAGAAAAACAAAAACGGCAATATGAAGAAAATTTGGAAAAGGAATGTAAAGAAGTCGTAGGGCTTTTTGGTAGGGCGATCGATTCCCTCCCTTCTCCGGCCTATCTTGATAGTCTCACCCACAATGATGAATATGACATGATCTTTGAAGGCCTACCGGAAGAAATCCCAGTAAAACATAGTGCATTTTCCCTCCTGAACAAAGGAGTTGTTATCTGTTCGATGACCTCAACCTTCACAGTTTACGAGTTGACTAAAGGCTTTAATCCTCCCTTAAACATCTTGGTAACACACTTCATGAATCCGCCTTACCTCATCCCGTTTCTAGAAGTCGTTGCACATCCGAATATAGATCCAAATCTAATCGAAAAACTTCTTGCCTTCTTGAGAACCATAGGCCACGTGCCGATTCGTTGCAAGTCAAGCCCCGGATTTGTCATTTCAAGGCTCCAACTCGGCCTGATGAATGAAGCCGTTCGATTGCTGGAGGAGGGGGTCGCCTCAGCGGAAGATATCGATGATGCTATTAAATATGGATGGGGTTACCGGTTTCCATTTATGGGAATTCTAGAATTCATTGATGTGGGCGGCCTTGAAATTCTATATCATGCAAGTCGCTCGGTCTCCAAAGAACTGAATCGGCCGGATCTTGTTTGTCCTGAGCTTGTGGAGAAGAGATTCCATGAAGGCGCCATCGGTATAAAGGCTTTAAAAGGGATTTTTGAATATGAAAGCCACGAACAAGTCAAAATAGAAATCTGG
>JANQEC010000168.1 GCA_028278585.1 Cyclobacteriaceae bacterium
ACAAGCCCAATGTCAGTTTGTGATCCGGAAAATGGAATGCATCATTTATTTTCAGACTTTTTACCCAAACACCACTTTTTTGATGCCCCAAAGAATGGATTTAACGAAGACCCTGACCCAGATGAGTTAACACGGTTAGCAGATTTTTTCAAAGAAAATGCGACCAGATCAGCGGCTTTTATTCTAGAACCTATAGTGCAGGGAGCAGGTGGAATGCGCATGTATTCGCCCAAGTATCTTTCCTCTGTCAAAACGCTTTGTGAACAATACGATTTGCTTCTAATTGCTGATGAGATCGCAACAGGATTCGGAAGAACAGGCAAGCTCTTCGCATGTGAACACTCCACTATTTCGCCGGACATCATGTGTGTTGGCAAATCCCTTACCGGCGGCTATCTTTCGCTAGCAGCCACCTTATGTTCAGATCATGTAAGTCAAACCATCTGCGCTGGAGAAGCCGGTGTCTTCATGCATGGTCCCACTTTTATGGCTAATCCGCTCTCCTGCGCCATTGCCAACAAGAGTATTGATCTTCTTCTTTCTTCAAAGTGGCAAGACAGCGTTTACACGATTGAATCCCAGTTGAAAACCGAGCTGGAACCTTTAAGGGCACTTGAGCAGGTACAAGACGTGCGAATTCTTGGAGCGATCGGGGTAATCGAAATGAAAGAAGAAGTAGATGTTACTGAAGCCCAAAAATTCTTTGTTGATGCCGGCGTTTGGATCAGGCCATTTCGAAATCTTATCTACATCATGCCTCCATATGTCATTCAACCACATGATCTTTCAAAAGTTACAAAAGCAATGTGTGATTATTGCACACTCAATTCGTAATGGTTCTTAGCTTTGCCAGTTGAAAGGAATACAATGAATTTTGAAAATCTTCTACAACAAATAGTGGCCCAACCAGAGCTTCATGCCATGTGGTTAAACACCCTTTCCATGATGGAAAATTGTGGAGCCCGAAAGATCTCTGCAAGCGAGCATACCCAAAACGTGGATTTGATCGTCCTGAAACATGCCGCTGAGGAAGCCCGACATGCCTATTATCTCAAAAGTCAAATTGCGAAGACAGGATTCAAAGGTTGCGAAACGTACCAACCCGCTTCACTTCTATCCCCGGTTCAAAGCTTTCAATACTTACACCGGTTGGATGCCTCCATCAGCAGGTATCTGAAAGAGAAATGTAAACTAAATGGAAATGAGCTTAAATATGGTTCATACCTTTTAGTGACCTATGCCATTGAAGTAAGAGCCGATGAATTATATCCTATATATGAACGTGTCCTGAAAGAAAAAAGTAGTCCGATCACGATGCGAATGATCATTGTTGAGGAGAAAGGACATTTAGAAGAAATGATTGAGCAAATGGAACGTTTCTTTCCTGATTGGCAGACTCACGGGGCCTTTTCCCTTGAGCTTGAAAAACAGCTATTCAGAGATTGGGAAGTTTCGTTAACCTCGGAGGTTGAAAAATACTATGCAAATTTGCAGGAAATAGCCTGACATGAAGTTATACCCATTTGCATTCCTGCTTTTAATGGCTTGTTCTGCCAGGAAGGAACCAACGCCCCTCCTACAGAAATTAGATTCACCAACTGAATCACTATTGCAGGCGATCAGTATCGTGGTTAATCAAACTGTATGGATCAGTGGTCATAACGCTTCTTTTGTTAGAAGTACCGATGGCGGTCAAAGCTGGCAACTTTTCACACACCCGACAGGAGATACACTTCAATTTCGTGATGTTCATGCGTTTGATGCCAACAAGGTAGTGCTCATGAGTGCCGGCTCCGGCCCACTTTCAAGAATATTCACATTTTCAGAAGGATCAAATTGGGAAGAGAATTTTGTGATGGAGGATTCCCTTGGATTTCTTAACAGCATCGATTTCTGGGATACCCAGAACGGAATCGCTTATGGAGATGCGATAGATGAATATCCCTACATTTTACTAACTAAAAATGGCGGCAAATCCTGGGAGCGAGCTCCGACTGAAAACATGCCAAAGGCCGGCGAAGGAGAAGGAGGTTTTGCTGCCAGTGGTACATGCGTTACGGTTGGTGAAAATGGTAAAGCATGGATTGCTACGGGAGCCAATGGAAATTCCAGGGTTTTAATTACAGGGGATTTCGGACTTACGTGGGAAGCCGTTGAGTCTCCTGTTGTAAGAGGCGAGGCTGCCGGGAATACGTCAGTTTCATTTGAAGGCGAAAATGGGTTTATCACTGGTGGTGACATCACACAACAAGATATTTACACTGAAAACTGTGCATTTTCCAATGATGGTGGAAAAACCTGGACGTTGACTCAAAACCCAAAGACAACCGGAGCCTTTTATGGCGGATCCATTAGCCAGGTAGGAGAAGATATTTTCACATTTGCCTGCGGACCCAAAGGGCTCGACTATACTTCTGATCTTGGACAAACATGGACGAACCTTGATACCCTGGATTATTGGGCGGTAGCATTTAAAGAAAATATTGGGTTTGTTTCCGGAAGAAATGGAACCATCCTGAAAATAACATTGCAATAATGAGAAGACCCAGAAGAAATCGATCGTCGCAGGCCATCCGGGATTTGACTCAGGAAACCACCTTGAACACCAACGATCTCATTTTTCCCATTTTCCTGGTGGAAGGGAAAAACAAAAAAACCGAAGTTGATTCAATGCCTGGCATTTTTCGATTATCAGAAGACCTGGTTTTAAAAGAAATAGAAGAATGTCTAAGCCTGGGAATAAAAGGTTTTGACATTTTTCCGGTAGTGGACGAATCATATAAAGACCAGCATGCGAGTAAAAGTTATGATCCGGATTTTTTCTATCTAAAAGCCTTAAAAAAGATCAAGGAGACTTTTCCTGAGGCACTTATTATTACGGATGTTGCAATGGACCCATATAGCAGTGATGGTCACGACGGTATCGTCGAGGATGGGGAAATACTCAATGACGAAACGTTGGAGATCCTGGGAAAAATGAGTCTTGCGCAGGCTGAAACCGGAATTGATATGATCGGCCCTTCGGATATGATGGATTTCAGGGTCGGCTATTTAAGAAATGTGTTGGATGAAAACGGTTTTCAAGGAACAGGAATCATGTCCTATACTGCTAAATATGCGAGTGCTTTTTATGGACCGTTCAGAGATGCTTTAAACTCTGCTCCAAAATTTGGCGACAAGAAAACATACCAAATGAATCCTGCCAACAGCGACGAGGCACTTTTGGAAGCACAATTGGATTTTCAAGAAGGAGCGGATGTTTTAATGGTCAAACCTGCACTTGCCTACCTTGACATTATTAAAAGACTCAAAGAAAATTTCAATATTCCCATTGCTGCCTATAATGTTTCAGGAGAGTATAGTAT
>JANQEC010000220.1 GCA_028278585.1 Cyclobacteriaceae bacterium
GTTGATGGTTTTCTTATCGTTGAGCATAGGTTGATTTTGATGCCCAATATAACTAATTCAAAAAGTATGTGCATGTTTAAAATGCATCGATATGGTTAACCTTACTATTAAGAGATCGTTTCTCTATACTCTTTAGCGTATAGATTCAATGATCATGCAATGAAATTGATATGCCCATAAGAAATATTCTTTCTATTGTTATCACAAGTCTATCGGTCGCCACCTATGCGCAAGATTTCAATAAGGGGCGGATGGATAGCCTTATGTCAATCCTTGACGCTGGCGATCGCTTCATGGGAAGCATCGCTGTGGCATCTGCGGGAAAAATCATTTATGCCAATGCAATTGGATTTAGTGACATTGAAGCTGAGAAAGAATCCTCAATCAGCACCAAGTATAGAATTGGCTCCATTACAAAAATGTTCACCTCTGCATTGGTTCTCAAAGCTGTAGAGGACAAGAAATTAAACCTCAATCAAACCATAGATGATTATTTTCCATCCATTCAAAATGCGGACAAGATCAAGATCATAGACTTGCTATACCACAGGAGCGGAATTTACAATTTTACAAACGATCCGGATTATTTGAATTGGAACAGCGAGCCTAGGACAGAGGAGGAAATAATTGAAACGATTGCTAAAACCAAAAGTGTATTTGAGCCAGGCTCAAAAGCAGAATATAGCAATTCGAATTACGTCTTACTTACATTTATTCTGGAGAGAGCCTACAACGATGATTACAGCAAGATCCTGAAGAAAATTCTAAAACCCATTGGTCTTAAGAGTACCTATATCGGCACAAGAATCGACATTTCCAATGGCGAATCTTATTCCTATAAATTTCTAAAGAAGTGGATAAAAGAAAGTGAAACCGATATGTCCATTCCATTGGGTGCAGGTAGTATTGTATCCACTCCTACTGAATTAACAACTTTTGCAGAAGCGCTATTTTCAGGTAAGATCATAAATGAATCAAGTCTTTTGAAAATGATTAGTATGAACGATGGGTTTGGTATGGGTATTTTTCGATTTCCCTATTACAACAAAGAACTATATGGTCATACCGGTGGTATTGATGGTTTTAGCTCCTTCCTGGTTTATTTACCAGCCGATAAGCTTTCAGTTGCAATAACCTCAAATGGTTCAAATTATAGTAACAACGATTTTTTAATTGGAGCACTTAGCTGCTATTACAATAAACCTTATGAGCTTCCGTCCTTTGATGCGATATCCGTTGTACCGGAGGATCTGGACAAGTACCTGGGAGTATATTCAAGCACTCAGCTCCCACTTAAGATCACGATCACCAAAAATACAGATTCTACAGGTTTAATGGCCCAGGCCACTGGGCAGCCTTCATTTCATCTGGAGGCTACCGATTCTGATGTTTTCTCCTTTAATCAAGCAGGAATTGTACTGGAATTTGAACCTTCTAAAAATCAAATGACGCTAAAGCAAGCTGGAGCTACTTTTCTTTACTCTAAGGATTAGTCGATAAAAATCAGCAAGATTTGTCATACATCAAAAGTGATGAGGTCCTTAGCTTTGAACTTGTATGGATCTCAGAATTGCTAAAACACTTGATTATATAGAATCCAATTTGCACGAACCATTGACGCTTGAGAATCTGGCGGAGATAGCGTGCCTTTCCCCATCACAGTTTCACAGGATTTTCAAGAAAGAAACCAATCAAACACCTTTTATCTTCATTGAAGAAATCAAAATGGCAAAGGCTTATGAACTAATAAGTGAAGGTAAAGTGATGATCCATGAAATGGCCTCCCTCCTTGGTTATAAAGACTATGAAACCTTTTCCAGGGCATTCAAAAAACATTTTCTCCTTTCACCAGACGATCTGAAAGCAATCTCATTGAAACTGAAAGATGAGGTTGGTGAAGATCAGGAAATAATACTCACAGTTGCCGAGAGTGAAGATGACGCATTGGAGCAAATAGAAAAGATCTTAAAGGAAAGAGATCTCTGTATAGACAAGATCCAGGATTCTCTGAAATTCCTTATCAGGGAAAAAACGAATGAAAGCAGTTCCGAAAAATTAATAAAGAACAAGTTCGAGTTAGCTAGTGGACAAAAGATCTGGGAATCACTTATACACAGAAATAAATGAATAATCTGGATACAACCCTGATAGTAGCAATAATTTGCGGAATCCTATTTCCAGCCTATGTCTTGCTCACAGGTAAAAAAACCATTGGAACGCTGGAAAAACATCCCGGGAGACTCACATTTGTTTATAAAGAGACAATTATCCTTTTGATCCTAATGGCTGTTTTGGTTATCGGTTCAATGAATATTGAGCAAAAACCAGTAAAAATCATAGGTCTTGAGTTCATCTACCAGCCAATCTGGATTTTACTACTCTTCGCAGCATCCATCGCTTCCTTCTTCCTTACAAAAAGGATCACAATCCCGGAATCAAAAGCAGAAAGCATTGGAAAAGGACTGGAAGGTGTTCAGCACATATTACCAAAGAATCCGGAAGAATATAAATGGGCTGTTCGAACCTCGTTTGTTGCAGGGGTTTGCGAGGAAATTATTTTCAGAGGATTCCTTTTTTGGCAATTAAATCAGGTGATGCATGATGTCTTCGCGGTTCTCATTGCCAATCTTCTATTCGGGATCGCACATGCAGCAACAAGATTAAACAACGCCATCAAGGCGTTTGGTCTTGGTCTGCTTTTTTCAATCTTATACCTTGTTACAGGTTCCCTTTGGCTTCCAATTTTGGCTCATATTATCGTTGATCTGTATGCCATGTCCATTTCTTTCATATTTTCTGAAATGAAGGCAGGTAGGTGAAAAATTGTTAATTCCTGGCCTTTTACCCCAGAAATATTACCTCTGATCACAAAATGTGTAATAAACCATAACTTTCAACCTACTAATGCATCAACAATAAAAATGTAAAGGCTTTATGAATCTAACCATCCAAAACCTATCAAAAACTTATTCCAACGGTGTTAGGGCTTTAAATGATGTTTCACTCGATATCCCTACAGGTATGTTCGGGCTACTTGGACCGAATGGAGCAGGTAAATCAACCCTAATGCGTACGATAGCCACCTTGCAAGATCCGGATTCCGGAAGCATCATGCTTGGGGATTTGGACGTGCTTAAGCAAAAAGATGATGTAAGAAAGATCCTTGGCTACCTTCCGCAAGAATTCGGGGTTTATCCTAAAGTAACCGCCGAAGTTCTTCTGGATCATTTAGCTGTTCTTAAAGGTGTTTCTAATAAAAAAGAGCGAAAACAGCTGGTAAATTCTCTTTTGCAAAAAACGAACCTCTGGAAAGCTCGAAGAAAGAATTTGGGTGGTTTCTCCGGTGGGATGAAGCAACGTTTCGGGATTGCTCAGGCCCTCCTTTCCAGTCCACAACTAATCATTGTAGATGAACCAACAGCCGGTCTTGATCCCGCTGAAAGAAACAGGTTTCTTAATCTCCTCAGTGAACTGGGGGAGAACACTGTAGTGATTCTTAGTACTCACATTGTGGATGATGTGAAGGAACTCTGTACGAACATGGCAATTATCAATCAGGGAGAGGTACTCCTGGAAGGCAATCCATTGAAAACGATTGATGAGATCAATGGAAAAGTTTGGAAGAAATCCATAGATAAAAGTGAGCTAAAAGATCACAAAGAACAGTATAAGGTCATCTCGGAAAGGCTGATTGCTGGTAGACCTGAAATACATGTCTTTTCCGACACACAACCGGATCCTTCTTTCGACAGTGTCGAAGCAGACCTTGAGGATGTTTATTTCTCACAACTTTTGGCACCAGCCAATGAACAAGAAACAGTAGCAGCTTAAACGATCAGACTTATGTGGTTTAAAATATTAAAATTCGAGTTACTGTACAGGTCCACAAGACCTGCTACCTATATCTATTTTGCCATTCTGTTCCTGCTGTCGTTCTTTGCGATTAGCACAGATGCTGTCCAAATAGGTGGTGGAGCTGGCCTGGTAAAGGAAAATGCCCCTACAACCATTGCTAATATGATGGTAATTCTAACAGCGGTGATGATGATGATCACATCTGCAATCATGGGGGTTGCGGTACTACGGGATTTTGAACACAACACCGAATCGATGATGTTCACCTCCCCGATCAAAAAAATAGATTATCTCGCCGGGAGGTTTTTGGGCTCATTTCTCGTCACACTTTTTGTCTTCTCGGGCGTACTGCTTGGGTTCATCTTTGGTGAATTTATGCCCTGGAGAGATGCAGAGAAATTGCTTCCATTCAATTTTTGGAATTACTTTCAGCCATTTCTCCTTTTCGTAATTCCCAATCTTCTTTTCACCAGCTTCCTGTTCTTTTTTACGGGAGCGCTTTCCAGGAAAATGGTAGCTGTCTATGTCCAGTGGATTGCCTTGTTTGCGGTGTACCAGGTAGCAATCATCCTAACACGCGAAGTAGACAATCGCACAATTGCAGCTCTCCTGGATCCTTTTGGAATCAGAACACTACAAAATACCATTCAGTATTGGACTGTTGCAGAGCAAAACTCAATGACTGTACCTTTCGAAGGAGTTGTTTTCTGGAACAGAATTATTTGGACAGGAGTCGGATTGGTTGCTGCAATCATAGGTTATATGACTTTCAGTTTCAATGTAGTGCGTTCTTCATGGTTCAAGAAAAAGGTAAAAGAGGATGAAACTGTAACAAACACGTCAGTTGAAATTCCAAAGGTGAGTTTTGCTTTTGGGGCCAAAACCTATTTTCAACAAATAGTCACACAGTCGAAATTCTATTTTAAGTCAGTCATAAAGGGGATTCCATTTCAGGCAATCGCTGGATTTGGATTTTTCCTATTAATAATAAATTCATTTTTTATTGGTAGAGTTTTTGGCACGTACACATACCCAACTACCTACCTCATGTTGGAATTGATAACGGGCGCCTTCACGCTCTTCTTTATCATCATTCTCGTGTTTTATTCTGGTGAGCTGGTCTGGAAGGAACGTGATGTCAAGATCCATCTCATTCAAGATGCTTTGCCCATGCCAGACTTTGTTAACCTGGTGAGCAAATTCATTGGATTGATGATGGTATTTGTTGTAATGCTTTTGTTCCTGATAGCGAGTGGAGTGGTGATTCAAGCATTTAAAGGATTTTACAAGTTTGACCTTGATATCTACTTCTCAACTTTATTTAGTCAGACGTTTTCTTTATTGGTGCTGTTCACACTTCTGGCCTTCTTTATCCAGGTAATGGTCAACAACAAGTTTCTCGGGCATGCGCTGATGATCATCTTCTTCATCACAATGGGGGTTCTGGATACACTGGGATGGGAGCACAGTCTTTTCCAATTTGGCAGTGCCAGCCTGGGTACATTTTCAGAGATGAATGGGTATGGTCACTTCGTGGAGAGCTTTTCATGGTTTGATTTATACTGGTTCGCTTTTGTCGTCTTCCTTTTCGCGATTTCTGTGATCTTCGCCGTTCGAGGGTCAGAAGCAGCGATGAAATGGCGGTGGCATGTTGGTAAACTTCGGATGACCAGACCGATACTCATTTTCGGTATCTCAGCTTTTATGGTTTTTGGACTTTCAGGATGCTACATCTACTACAATACCAATGTTCTGAACACTTACAGAAATACAGATGAGACCAATGCCATTTCTGCCGATTATGAGAAAACCTTAAAAAAATATGAGTTCATTAAGCAACCAAAAGTGACTGACATAAATGTCAAGGCGGAGATCTATCCTGAAGAAAGAGATTATTCCATTGAAGGAACATATACGCTCAAAAACTTTGAGACTGAACCCATCACTGACATTCATCTACAGCTTGGTCAAGACGACGATATCCGGTATGAGAATGTTGTTTTTTCCAGAAAAACGACAATCAAGGAGAGTTTTGAAGACTACCGCTACTACGTCCATGAGTTGGAAGAGTCCCTTGCCCCTGGCGACTCCATCCAATTGGATTTCACGTTGAACTATGTAACAACAGGGTTCAAGGAGTCTGGTTCGAATACCGGTATAGTTTATAACGGAACATTTTTGAACAACGGGACATTCCCTTCACTCGGATACAATTCCGGAGTTGAACTTGCATCTGATGATGATCGGAAAGACAATGATCTTGAGCCGAAAGATCGTCAAATGACCAGGGATGATCCGAGAGGGCTCGGAATGAATTTCATTAGCGACGATTCTCATGGTGTTGACTTTGAGATCGTTGTCGGTACTGCCATTGATCAGATTGCAGTGGCACCCGGTTATTTACAAAGAGAATGGGAGGAAAACGGTCGGAAATACTATCACTACAAGATGGATCAGCCTATGATTCCATTCTTCAATATTGTATCAGCCAGGTATGAAGTGGTCAGAGATAAGACGACCATTATGGCCGATTCAGTTGAAAAAGATATCAATCTTGAGATCTATTATCACAAAGGTCACGAGTACAATCTTGAGAGCATGATGCGCGGAATGAAGCATTCGTTTGCTTATTTCTCTGAAAATTTCAGCCCATATCAATATCGACAGATGCGGATTCTTGAATTTCCAAGATATGCAACATTTGCACAGTCGTTTGCCAATACTGTCCCATTTTCAGAGGGTATAGGCTTCATGGTAAAAGTGGAAGAAGAGGACGATGTTGATGTGACCTACTTCGTAACTGCTCATGAACTTGCTCACCAATGGTGGGCACACCAGCTGATTCCCGCAAACGTTCAGGGGGGAGCAGTTCTTTCTGAAACGCTTTCACAATACTCAGCTTTGATGGTAATGAAAAACGAGTACCCTCAGGAGCACATCAAGGAATTTTTAAAAGAGGAGCTAAACCGGTATTTGACTGGGCGAACGTTCGAGCAAAAGCGAGAAATGCCTTTGTCTCTGGCAGAAAACCAGGCTTACATCCACTACGGAAAAGGAGCAAATGTTATGTACGCACTCCAGGATTATATTGGCGAAGACAGTATCAATATCGCCTTGAAGAGAATGGTTAATGATTGGGGACCTGGAACCTTCGAAAAAAATGGCAGATATGCGACAACCATCGATCTATTGGAATACCTGCGAGCCGTCACACCGGATAGCTTACAAAATGTAATAACGGATTTCTTTGACAAAATCGTCCTGTATGAAAATAAGGTAGATGAAGCATCTTATACAGAAGTCTCGGACAATGAATACTTTGTCAACCTGAAACTAAACACCAAGAAGTTAGAGTCAGACAGTCTTGGAAGAAGTAACCAAATGGACATTGCAGACTGGATTGATGTTGGCATTTATACCGAAGATGAAAATGGGGATGAAAAACTGATTTACCTGGAAAAACACCAGTTCACAAATCAGGAAACAGAGATCAAGGTAAAAGTTAACAAAAAACCTGTTTCAGCTGGTGTGGATCCTTTAAACAAACTTATTGACCGGAATCCTGATGACAATGTGAAGAATCTCACACTTCAGGAAAGTACCTAGATAATCGAAATTTTAGTAGAAAAAAGGCCGTCTTTTCAAAAAGGGCGGCCTTTTATATTTCAATCCACTGGCAATCATTTTTGGTAGAATGTCAGTTTTCTGAAATTTTTACGTCTTTTAATTAAGCATGAATAAAACTGAATTTCTATCTGCTTTTCTTCCTAAAAAGAATCAATGGTACAGATACGCCATCTGGCTCCTAAAGGATTCCTGGGAAGCAGAGGAAGTAGTTCAGGATTTGTATATCAAACTATGGAATAGAAGAGAAGAGCTTAGTCTATATACCAAAATAGATGCATATGTATTTCGAATACTAAAAAATCTCTGTATTGATCGTCTTCGAAAATCAAGGATACACACGGTGAGTATGGATCAAATCGCCGTTGAAACAGAAGGAACAAGTGAATTGGAAAACTCTGATACACAAGAGTTAATCGCTCAGATTGTTTCTCGCTTACCAGAACAACAGCGACTGATCCTTCAACTAAGGAACGTAGAAGATTATTCCATAGAAGAGATTGCAGAGTTACTCGATATTAAGAAAAACACGGTCGAGGTAAACCTCTCGAGGGCAAGAAAAAATGTAAGAAAAGAATTGAAAAAACTATTTTGATATGAAAAAGAAAGAGGTCGAAGAATTACTGCAAAAATACCTGGAAGGAAAAACTTCTGTCGAAGACGAACAATTACTTAATCGCCACACGCAAGATCCCTATTACCTGGATGAAATCGGGTTTTATAAGGAGGCTAAAGAACAGGAACTACCTAATACATTTGATGAGACCATCACCAATTCAATCAAACTATTGAGCAAAAGGTCTTTCATTCATTTAGCCCCCATCTTAAAAATAGCGGCCGTCTTATTGCTGGTTTTTTTAAGTGTCAGTTTGGTTAGGATGAATACGACCTACAACGAGTTACTGACAAAAATGGAAGCCATCCAAAGTACACTTGCTGTAACACTCATTGATCATCGGTCAGTTCATTTGAAATTAAAAGCTTTGAAGTTTGCAGAGGAACTACCAGAAATAAAACCAGAGCTCTCTCGATCACTTATTGATTTGCTTAACAACGACGAAAATGTAAATGTTAGAATGGCGGTCGTGGAAACAATGGCTGGATTTTCTGAGAATGAATATATAAAAACGGAATTCATCAGATCATTAAAGAAACAAGAATCCTTTCTCGTTAGAGCCATCCTGGTTGAAAACCTGATCAATATGAATGATCCGGCCATAATCGAAGAAATGACAAAAATGATAGAGGATGATAGAACAGAGCTCGAATTAAGAAATCAAATCAAAGAAATGATATTATGAAAATTTTCAAATACATCCCTCTTTTTGTTGTCTCATTGATTTCATTCGATCTCCTGGGGCAGCCACCAATCAAGCAACTGCCAAATGTGATCAAGAAATATGAAATCGAGCTAACAAGGCCGTGGCGATCTGGACTCCTTAAAGTTGAAACACAGTATAGTAGAATATCTGTAGAAGCCCATGATATAGATTACATCGATATTGAAATACATGATTTGCAAGGACAAAATGCAGAATACAATTCATTGGATCCCAATCGATGGGACGATGTAGAAGCACCATTCACTTTCGTCGAAAACGAAAATGATGTCATTATTGAAGAACTGGCAGAAAGTGAAACTGGATTACTCATTTTGATAAAAGTACCCGAAAAGTTTTCAGTTAAATTAAGATCAGAACTAGAAGACGTGTTTGTGTTTGACTTGAGAGGTCAGATCGAAGCAAATACAAAGGCTGGAAACATTGTATTGACGAGGATTTATGGATCAGCCGTTGCAAATTCCGAGAGTGGTAATATTGATGCTTACTACAAAGAAGTAACACCACGTTACCCACATGCACTCAGCACTTTGCGAGGTGATCTTAAACTTGTTCTTCCAACAAACTCTTCAACAAACGTTTTTATCGGTTGTAACAATGGGAAAGTGAAGAGTGAATATCCGACCAGGACTTCAGGAAAATCCGATCAAAACGAACGAATTAAGATCATTAAAACAGGAATGGGGGAAGCTTCCATCGGCTTGCGGACCTATTATGGTAATGTGAGCATTTACAAAAGTTGAAAGAGTAAATTACGACCATTTAAAGCTATAACTTTAGATTTCTTTAAATCTTAGAAGTGAATGCAGGGATCTATGGAATATAGGATGCTTACATATGGACGGCTTGCAGAAGATTTTGAAGCCCATGTTAAATCAAGCTACCCGGAGATTCTCATTACTAAGGCCACTTCCAAAAGTGAGATCAAATCTATTCTTCCTGATGTAAATGCAATTGCCGGGTTTAATTTTTTAACAGATGAGGATGTATCAGGAATAAAGTGGATACATGCTTTTGGTGCTGGAGTGGATTCATATCTGAAACTTGAATCACTTGATCCAAACACTACAATCACGCGGACAACCGGGGATTTAGGGAAGCAAATGGGTGAGTTTTGCCTGACATACATCCTGGCAGAAATAAGATCCATTTTCACTACTTATGAAAATCAGAAAATAGCAACCTGGAAACAAATCCCTGCGAGAAGCCTGGCTGATCTGAATGTTCTCATTTTAGGCACAGGCTCCATTGGACAAGGCATTGCTCAACAGCTAAATGGTTTGGTAAACAAGATCATCGGTTTGAACAGGTCAGGTACTTCTGCTGCTCAATTTCATGATACATACAATTGGGATTCCATTTCACAAATCCAGGATATTCATGTTGTTATAAGTGCACTACCGAGCACAACTGAGACATCATCGATCCTTGATACGGCATTTTTCAAATTGTTCAATGCAGTCATTTTCATCAATGTCGGAAGAGGAGATGCTGTTGATGAAAATGTGCTTATTGAGGCCATCAATTCAGGACATGTTAATAACGCAATATTGGATGTATTCCCGGAAGAGCCGCTCCCGAAAGAGTCAAACCTATGGACCAATGACAGGGTACTTATTTCTCCGCATCAATCCGGCCTAACAACCATTGATGATGTCACCTCTTGTTTTAAACTCGCCTTTAATGCAATGAAGAGAGATGAAAGAAATAATTTATTTGTTGACCAGGAAAAAGGATACTGATGTCAAAAGAGTTAGCTAAGACTGTTGGATTTACCGCCATGAAAGATGGCACGAAAGAAGATTACATCATCATCAAAGAAAATGATGAAAAAACGGCGAGAGAGCTTCCCGACCGGCTCATCGAACACCTTACGGAAATGGAGAAGGACGATGGCGCTTACAAGATCAATCGGTTGGAACATGTCCTACAATGTGCGACACGCGCCTCCAGGGATGGAGCTGATGATGACTGGATCATAGCAGCATTGCTTCATGATATTGGAGATGTGCTGGCACCATTCACACATGGTCAGGTAGCTGCCGAGATCTTACGGCCTTTTGTAAGAGAAGAAGTCAACTGGGTAGTGCGACACCATGGAACGTTTCAAATGTTCTACAACAAAAGCCTTGGTGAAGAGGATCGCACGAGTCGAGAACAATTTAAAGGTCATCCTTATTATCAATCAGCAGTCGATTTTTGTGAAAAATGGGATCAATGCTCCTTTGATCCGGAATACGATACGGAAACGTTAGATTTTTTTATTCCGATTATTAAACGAGTTTTCTTGAGAAAACCATTCGAAAACAACTAGTATGTGGACCTGTCCAAAATGCCAGCAGAAATTTGTCAACACCAACCAATGGCATTCCTGTGGACAAAACACAACTGAGAATTTTCTTAGTGGGAAAACAGAAACCTCTCTTGAACTCTATCATTGTCTGATTGAAGCATTTAAAAAAATCGGAGATTTTGAATTGCATCCGGCCAAGACAAGAATAGCATTAAACAACAAAATGAGGTTCGCTTCTATCAATCGGCTTGGTAAAGATTTTCTGGATGGTCATCTCGTTTTTACTGAAAAATTCCGCAACTCGCTCTGCTTCCATAAAATCGATGAAGTCACCAAAACATCCTATGTTCACCACTTTAAGCTCTACTCAAAAAGTGACTTAACAAATGAATTGAAGGGATATATGAGAATGGCCTACCAAGCCGGAGCCCGGAAATGAAAAGAATATTACTTCGTCAATCTCAATCGTACCCCATCGTAAACATTTATAAAAAATCAATTACTCGTCCTTTAATGATTCAGCAGGATTGGTCAAAGCTGCCCTGGTTGTATGGATCACTATGGTAAAAATTGCCAGTATTGATACTATTCCGAATGCAATGACAAATGGTTGAGGACCAATAATAATACGATACGAAAATCCCTCCAGCCATTGGTCCATCAGGTAATAAGCAAACGGACAGGCCAACACAAGCCCTACAAGGACCAATCCTATGAACCTTGAAGAAAACAGCATTGTAACACTAAAGACTGAAGCTCCAAGTACCTTCCGAATTCCAATTTCTTTCACTTTCTGATTGACAATCAGCATACTTAGGCCCAGCAGGCCCATACATGCGATAAGCATTGCAATAAAAGTTACGTAATTAAATAAAGTGGCAAACTTATGATCCGCCTCGTGAAGACTGTTATAACTGTCGTCAATGAAAAAGCTGAAATAGGCGCTGCCCTCATTGTATGATTTCCATAGATCTTCAATCTCCGATGTGAAAGCAACTAGATTATCCGTGTTGTATTTGATGGAAACAAATTCCCGGTGCCAACCAGCCCATTCTTCATTGATATTTTTGAACATGATCATTGGTGGGATTTTCTCATGAAGAGATTCCAGGTGATAATCCTTAAATACGCCGATCACATTACCAACCATTCCGTGATTTGGAGATAAGAATATTTTCTTGCCGAGCGCATTCTCAGGCGTACCCCATTCAAATTCAACAACAGCACTTTCATTTATAAGGAATTCCCACTGGCTGGATAGCTCCTTATAATGATTTCGTCCTGCAATTAACTCTATTCCGTAGGTTTCAATAAAATCAAAATCAATCACACAGCTTTGAGCGGAAACAGCCCTATTCAGACCCTCCACTTCAAAACTCCTTCCATCATAATTCAACACATTCACTGGCAACCGCTGAGATATTCCGAAGCTACTGACTTGAGGCATTGCGTTAAGATCCTGGAGAAATGCATCTTCATTTTTACTAACAGGAACTACCATTACGTGATCTTTATCAATACCCAGTTGTTTAGTAAAAATGTACGTTTGTTGTTGTTTGATAATCAGAATGCTGATTATCAATATTGCGGAAACCAAAAACTGAAAAACAACAAATCCTCGCCTTGCTCCTGAATTTGTCCCTATTTTATCACTGGTTCTGCCAAGTACAAGATGGTTTCCAAATTTTGAAATAAATCGAGCTGGGTATAGTCCTGCCAGAAACATTGCTCCTAACAAACCCAATAATACGTAACCGACAAATTCGACATCAAGCAAATGCATGAAATTTATCTGCTTGTCCGAAAACTCATTGTATAATGGCAAAAAGATGATCGTAAGGAAAACGGAAGCAGTAAATGCTAATAAAATAGTTACTGCCGACTCAGTTAAAAATTGTCGAACAAGTTGAGATTTGCCAGCACCCATAATCTTTCTTATTCCAACCTCTTTAAATCGTACCAGCGAATTGGCAAGTGTCAGGTTAATGAAATTAATGCAGGCGATTAGCAAAATACTGATTCCAACAATCGAAAGAATGTAGATCGATTGCAGATCACCTAAAGGCTTCATGTTTCGCCGTGCCTCCGATTGCATGTAGATCCCACTCATTTGTTCGAGATCGAATCTGAATCCGGGATATTCTTTCACTCTATATGGTACATGTTTTTTGGCAAAATCAGGAAATCCCGCTATAATATCCTTCGGCGATACACCGTCTCTCAATGTGATATAGGTCCAAATAGGCTTAAATGAACCCCAGTTATCCTGGCTACTGACATTTACAAATGAGGCCAGGAAATCAAAAGTCATGTGTGTGTTGTGGGGCAGATCATCCATGACGCCCGTCACAAGCAGTTGTTTATTTCCCCTTCCACCCTTGTAATTGATGATTTTCCCCATAGGATCACCATCACCAAAGTATTTCCGAACCATAGATTGCGTAAGAATAACGGTGTTAGGTTGAGCCAGAGCAGTCTTAGGGTCTCCTTTTTTAAGAGAAAAAGAAAACATCTGAAAAAATGATGGATCAGTGAAGATGAATTCGTCCTCTACAAAAACACGTTCTCCAAGTGAGAGAGTGGGTTGGTAATCACGCCACAATCGTACCGCATCTTCAATCCCCGCGAATTCATCCAACAATGCTGGTCCCAAAGGCACAGGGCCTCCGGCAGAAGCCGGATGCTCACTTTCAGGCCTAATGTTAAGCACTCTGTATATGTTATCTCCATTTTCAATAAACTCATCATAGGAGAGTTCATCTTTCACATGGAAAAAGACAATAATACAACAAGCAAGTCCCAGGGATAACCCAAGCGTATTAATGCCTGAAATGATTTTACTCTTCCAGAAATTTCGTAGGGCTATTTTCAAATAGATGGACCACATAGCAGTTTGATTTTGAGTTATGTAATTGATTGACTTTTTTCTAATAAAATAGGGCCGGATATGCTTCAACACATCCAGCCAATAGATTCTGTTTGCCGCCCTTCTCCCAAATTGAGCAAGATTGCTTTCATATATTTCTTCCAGATCACCGTCTATTTCTTCCAGGTATCTTTTATCACAAAGATCGTGAAGAATTTTCCTTGGAAACTTCGGTAACTGAGATTTCATTTTTCTGTTGTTGTGATGGATACAGACTTAGTAGAAATCAAATCCCAGAGCCGATTGCGCAGGTCCTTGCTCTCTTTGAGCGATCGCTCTCCCAGCGGACTTAATTGGTAAATCTTCTTACGCTTACCTCCTCGTTGGAGAGTGACTTCACCAAACCAGGACTTAAGAAAACCTTTATCTTCCAGTCGATTTGTGGCTGCATGAACAGCACCAATACTGATTTTCCTTCCACTCTGGATTTCAAGTTCATCGCGAATGGCGACCCCGTAGGCCCCCTCCCCCAGGATAGCAACAATCAGCAAAACCAATTCTTCAAATTCGCCTAAATGCGTACCCTTCATAAGATATTTTTCATAAATGTATATAATATACGACACACGTCGATAAATAGTTGTCGTATGTCTAAACCATCAACCTGGCATGTAAAGTATCGTTTCTATTACCATGAGAAATGATGTCATTATTGGGATTATCTTTTTATCCTTTGTTTCCATTTCCTGTCAATCGCAAGATGATAGATCACGCCAATTAGTGGGAGGTCCATGTGAAGGTTGTGAGGCTATATATGAATTTGGTGATAAAAAACTTTTACCAATAGACACGCTTCCCGACTTTTCCCAAAATGACCCCAAGCTGAAAATATCAGGTACTGTCTTTAAAAAAGATGGAAAAACCCCTGCCAAGGACGTCATTCTTTATATTTATCATACAGACAAAGGAGGCATCTATCCTACAAAGGGTGATGAAAAAGGCTGGGCAAGAAGACATGGATACATTCGCGGATGGATCAAGACAGGGAATGATGGAAAATATGCCTTCTATACATTCAGGCCAGGTGCCTACCCAAGTCGAAGGGCAGCTGAGCACATTCACATCACGGTAAAAGAGCCCAACAGGAATGAGTATTACATCGATGAATTTCTGTTTGAGGACGATCCTATTTTGAGTGCACGAGAAAGAAACAGTCAAAGGAAACGAGGCGGGTCAGGAATTTTTCTGCCAGAGATGAACGGAGGAATTCTGACTATCGATCGAGACATTATCCTGGGTTTGAATATTCCCAATTACGAATAGCAAGCAGGACTATTCGCCATTTTTCTTTAGCTTAGAATCATGCTGAAAAACATCCAGGTAGTTGCCTTTGATGCCGATGATACCTTGTGGGTAAATGAACCCCTTTTTCAGGATCTCGAGAAGAAGTTTTGCGACATGATGGAGGATTTTTTGCCTCATCACACGGTTTCCAGGGAACTTCTAAAAGTTGAAATTCAGAACCTTCCGGACTATGGATACGGTATCAAGTCATTCCTTCTTTCGATGGTGGAAACAGCTATAAAGATCTCAGCCGGTTCCATCAAAACTATTGAGATCAATAAGATCCTTGAATTGGGAAAAAACATGCTAAACGCACCCGTGGAAGTAATCGATGGAGTTGAAGATGTACTCAAAGCCATTCAAGGCAAGTACCGTCTCGTGATGGCAACCAAGGGTGATCTGCTTGACCAGGAACGGAAGCTCAACAAATCCGGACTTTCTGACTATTTTCATCACATCGAAATTGTATCAGAGAAAAAGGAGCCACAATACGAAAAATTGATAAGGCATCTTGATATTGATCCTCCCCATTTCTTAATGATCGGAAACTCGATCAAATCAGATATCTTGCCAGTATTGAATATCGGTGGACACGGCTTTCATGTTCCCTTTCATACCACATGGGAACTTGAAGTAGTGGACAAAAAGATAGAACATGAAAATTTCAGACAGCTGGAAAAAATTACAGATGTCCTAAACTATTTAAATTAATAACCAACTAGCCATGAAATGGCCATAATGGCCTTTTGATCATTGAGCCATATCGAGCCGCGTAGGCCAACTGAAGATGATTAAAATGTACCAACGTATTTCGTAAATTTTAAACACATGAAAAACTTATTGACTTTACCCCTTTTATTTCTTTCTGTTATTCTCATTTCCCAGGAAAAATTACCCTTCCAGGAATTGGATGTTTTCCAGCTGGAATGGGTAGCAGATCCCCAGATCTCTCCTGACGGTAAGCAAGTGGTCTATCGACGAATGGGAATGAGCATTATGAAGGATAGAAAAGCTGGAAATTTATGGATCATAAATACTGATGGTACTGATCATCGAAAACTTACTTCCTATGACGGAAATGAGTCTTCTGCAAGGTGGTCGCCGGATGGGAAGAGAATTGCCTACACTCGATCAACAGATCAAGGGTCTGAAATTCATATTTATTGGACCGAAAGCAAACAAACAGCTCGAATTACCCAATTAGAGAAATCGCCAGGAAGTATTACATGGTCTGCTAACGGCAGGCAATTGGCTTTTACGATGACCGTAGCACAAAGAGCTCCCGTGTTAGTAAAAGCTCCTAAAAAACCAAAAGGTGCCCAATGGGCGAAGGCTCCAAGAGTTACAGACAGAATGCGTCACGAACGGGATGGTTCAGGGTATATCGAACCTGGATTTTCTCATATTTTCGTTGTTCCTTCAGAAGGCGGATCTCCTCGACAAGTGACATCTGGGAACTTCCATCACCGGAGCCCGACCTGGACGCCTAACGGAATTTCTATCATTTTCAATGGCAACCGAAATGAAGATTGGGAATACGACTACAGAAATTCCGAGATCTATTCGGTCAATGTGATTTCTGGTGAAATAAAGGAATTGACAGAACGAAACGGGCCGGATGGGTCACCCAAAGTCTCGCCAAATGGAAACCTTGTAGCTTACCTGGGATATGAAGATAAGGTACAAACCTATCAATTAACCCGGCTGCAAATAATGAATCCTGATGGGAGCAACAAGCGAACGTTGTTGGATGATCTGGACAGAAGCATTTCCAATCCCAAGTGGGATTCACAAAGCAAAGGGCTTTACTTTCAGTACGATGAAAAGGGAAAAACCAAAATCGGATACGTAAGTTTGACCGGAAGTTTCAGAGAAGTAGCTGACAATCTTGGTGGTGCTACAATCGGTCGACCTTACGGAGGAGGCTCTTTTACCGTTTCAAAAAATGGTGTGATCGCATACAATTATACCCGTCCTGAACATCCTGGAGATCTTGCAATCATCAATAAGGGATTCCGGAAAATCACCAGCTTAAATTCTGAGCTGCTTGACTTCAGGGAGTTAGGACAAGTTGAAGAGATCTGGTGGAAATCCTCTTTCGATCAACGTGACGTTCAGGGATGGATCGTCAAACCTCCCAAATTTGATGCGTCTAAAAAATATCCCCTGGTGATCGAGAATCACGGTGGGCCCATTTCCAATTATGGTGAACGTTTCTCTCCTGAGATTCAATTGTATGCTGCAGCTGGCTATGTGGTTTTTTATCCCAATCCCAGGGGAAGCACCGGATATGGGGAGGAATTTGGCAATCTCTTGTATCATAATTATCCTGGAAACGATTACGACGATGTAATGTCCGGAATGGATGCCGTCATTGCCAAGGGATACATCGATGAAGAAAATCTATTTGTAACCGGAGGTAGTGCCGGTGGAATCATGAGTGCCTGGATGATTGGCAAATCTAATCGCTTTCAGGCTGCAGCTGTGGTAAAGCCAGTCATGAACTGGTATAGCAAGACGTTGGTCGCAGACAATTGGTACGGCTACTTCAACAATCGATTTCCAGGACTTCCATGGACAAACATGGAAGATTACATGAAGTTTTCTCCTATTTCACTTGTAGGAAACGTTGAATGCCCAACGCTTGTAATGGTCGGAATGGAGGATTTAAGAACTCCTACTTCGGAAGCCAAACAGCTATACCATGCGCTGAAGTATCGAAAAATAGAAACAGCATTGGTGGAAATTCCAGGCTCGTACCATAACATTTCGAATAGGCCGAGCCAGCTGATTACCAAAGTTGCCCACGTTGTTGCATGGTTCGAGAAGTACAAGAATAAGTAGATTGATTGCTGGCAATGGAGGTAAATGATGATTCTACTTTTACATGGATCAGGGAAGGGGTCATGAAATCTTCGGCAAAACTTGTATCCCCAAAAGGAGGAGAAATTGCCACCTATCTTAGAAAAAGCAGCATCTTCAGTCACAAAACCAGCGCAAATTGGCAAGCAGAATCATTCACCTTCAATTACGACGGAAGTTTCCATGACAATGTGAACATTTTCGATGCTGATAAAAATAAAATTGGAAAATATGAAGAATCGTTGGGTTATGAGGCAGGCACCATTTTCGATCATAAAGAGAAGCGTAATTACGATTATTCGAGAACGAATCCATTTAAGTATCATTATGAATTAAAGCATGGAGGTAATTTGATGGCTGAGATGGAGATCCTAAAACAAAAAGCGTCTTACTCATCAGGCATTATGAAGATTTATCTCACCTGGGAAAAGGAAGATATTCTTCCCTTATGCACCAGCTTGCACCTTGTAATGCATAATTAATCTATATGAAACGCATCCTAACCACTCTCAAAGAAAAATGGCCGGAATATCTACTGGAAGTGCTTGTTATCACCTTTGGTATTCTGGGTGCCTTCTCGTTAAATGCCTGGAAAGAAAATTCTGATATCAAGGATCAAGTACGAAAGTCACTGATCAATATGATAGCTGAACTCGAAGCGGATTCTATCCAGTTTTCATTTCAAAAAACAGGCTCTGAACGAACCCTTGCCAACATCAGGAAAGTTCTCGATCTTTTAAAAAGCACTTCGAATAATTATCCCGATAGCCTGGAAAG
>JANQEC010000228.1 GCA_028278585.1 Cyclobacteriaceae bacterium
TTTCATTGTTCGCCTCCTTTGTGTTTTAAGGTTTGGGGAAATTCTTAGTATACACAAAAAGGCCGCTTAGGAAACCCTGCATAGTATCTATAAATCTCAGATTTTGGCATCACCTAAAACTTTGCGATACACGATAACTATATGAAATTTAGTTAAATTTGCGATACTGGCAAGATATTTAGGATTAACATGAAGCCAATAATTTAGAATTTACGCTCTTTATTTTGCAATTCCAGATTTTTGTGATGTAATGGAATCTTTTCCACATCTACCCAATATAGTTGAAAAAATTCCACTCATTAACTCTTGTGCACAGGAACTAAGGAAGGAGATTAGTGTCAGTGAACAACGAAGCAAGAGTTTTCATAAGTTGGTCTGGGGAGCGTAGTCAGAGAGTTGCAGAAAAACTTCGCTCTTGGCTGCCACTACTGATTGAATCTCCCGAATATTGGATATCCTCTCGGGACCTTACAGACGGACGAAGATGGGCAGCAGAGCTTTCCGAATGTCTCGAGGTTAGCCGCTTCGGAATTCTGGTAGTGACACCTGAGAACAGCTCATCTCCATGGCTTCTATTTGAAGCTGGTGCTCTTTCAAAAAATATCCAGGAAGGTAAAGTGCTTCCCTATCTTGTAGGAATGGAGAAGAAAGAACTAACAGGGCCTTTAAGCCAATTCCAAGCATTGGTCGCAAACAAAGAAGATACTCGTCGACTAGTTGAATCCATTCGGTCTTCTCTTCCGAAACATCCTGATAAGGCAGTTATTGACAAACGGTTTGATATGTTGTGGACCGAATTGGAGTCAGTGTTGGTTGCTGCCATTAAGCTGCAACAGCTTGAATCAGAAGGGATAGATTCTTTACACGCTAAGCAAAATGACATCAGCGATCTACGGGGTGAGCTAATAGAGGCCAAAACCCTAATCCGTCAATTAGTCAATAGCCTGACTCCAACAACGGTTAAGAATAACTACTTGGAACCTGATCGGGATGTAAGAGACTTGCATTTGTTGGAAGGATCATGGTTTGGTCACCAAGGGGATTCACATCTTTACGCCCAGATTATTGATGGTCAACTATATGCTCCGTATTGTTATGGAGCCGACAACGAACTAACTGCCGAATACTATAACTGGAAGAAGGTTGGAGTCTACTGGTTCGCTCGTTTTAGATGGTTCAAGGAAAACATAAGTGGATTTTCCTTTTATAAATATGAAAAGCCAGACCAATTAATTGGACTGTGGTGGTACGACGATGATATTCAGGCTAAAGTTTCGACGTTCGAAGCTCTGGATGGAGAGGCTCGTTCAAGAGGCAAACGGGGGGTTTGGATTAAACAACCCGATCGTCGAACCCCAAAGTGGGCTCAAGATTTCTTTAAAATGGTAAAAAAAAAGCGAAACATAGCCTAATATGAAAACCTGATAGTAAGCACAACCCATAAGGATTGACACGACCTTCAAGGTCGTATTCAATCCATTGTTCAAGAAGCCCGGATTGGGATTATATTGATAATTTTGTATAAGGGTATTGATTTGAAGATCTGATTGAGAGCAGGCCCT
>JANQEC010000295.1 GCA_028278585.1 Cyclobacteriaceae bacterium
TATGCAATTGAAGCATTCAAAGTGAATAGTATTGATTATCTGCTTAAACCAATCAAGGAAGAAGACCTTCTTTTCAGTATTAACAAGTTCGAAAAGACGAAGAAATCAAGTGCCAGTCTTGACACGATAGAATCCATTCTAAGAACAGTTACAGGACAAGAAACCACCTCCTTTCTTGTGCACTATAGAGACAAATTAGTACCTGTCTCAGCCACGGATATCGGTTACTTCTATATAGAAGCAGGTTTAGTACATGGGTGCTCGTTTAAGAACCAGGTTTATCCAATTGAACAAACACTGGACGAACTGGAAAACTCCCTCGACAAGCAAGTGTTTTTTCGAGCTAACAGACAGTTTATTATAAATAGGAAAGCTGTTCAGGATATTGAATTCTATTTCAATGGTCGCCTGGCCATTAACCTTCTTCCTCAGCCAAAAGAACATGTGCTTGTCAGCAAAGCCAGAGTACCGGTGTTTAAGGCCTGGATGAAATCTTCATAAAAGAACCAGGGAAAAGCCTACGGCTTTTCCCCTTTCAAAAGTCTCGCGATAGGAGTGAATAAAATCCTAAGAGGATTATGTCCTATGAACCCGGTCGTCACACCATATTCTACTTTCTCCACTTCCCGTGTGTACGTTCCAAACATCCGGTCGAACAAGATCAGGGTGCCTCCGTAGTTCATGTCAATGTACTTTTCATTAGAGGCATGATGTACTCTGTGCGCCGAAGGTGTGTTGAAGAGCCAACCTTCCAGAAAGCCCAGTTTTCCTACCATTTGAGTGTGTAAAAATAGTTGATACACCAGGCTGAAAGCCAGCGATCCTGTTATCACAATTGGCGAAAAACCAATATAAACCATAGGTATGTAGAAAAAGATACTGGTAAATTTCCCAAGCCAGTGGAGCCTTCCTGCGGTTGAAATATTTAGCCAGGGGCTTGAATGATGTGTGTGATGTATGGTCCATAACACGGGTATTTCGTGACTAAGTCTGTGATACCAGTAGTATATTAATTCTACGAGTAGAAAGGTTAGAATCACAGTGTAAATGTTGACTGGAATATTGAAGAGCTTGTATGGTTCAACTAATCCAAATAGCCACATCCCCCAGGCCAACGAAAGAGGCTTTATAATTCTACCTCCAAGAATAATTGAAAAATTCGCAACTGAATCCTTCCAATTGTAAATGTTCTTCTTTTTCCAGAGCGACCAGACAATTTCTATCAGCATGGCTCCGAAATACAATCCCAAAAACATTGTTATAACTTCCATAATTTAATCTTTTAGCAATATTCACGTGGTTTCATGTCTCCGTTCCCGGGATTCTCTGCGAAGCTGTCAAATGAAGGAGTGAAGCTGCCAAAAGAATAAATGCATGCCATTATCAAGAGACAAAAAAAAGATGTGCCAAAGCACATCTTGTGTTGATTCATAAGTAAACTATGAAGAGGTTCTCGGTAAGGGAAGAGGTTCCCGGTAAGGAGTTATCCATTTTTCCTTTTTTCCTTAAAGTCTTCGCGCGTCTCTTTTTGAAACTCCTTATAGATTTCGTATTGTTCATCAGTGAGGACCGCTTTCATATCTTCATCCCTTTTGGAACTAAGTCCTTTGAACTTCCGATACTTGCTTAGTCTTGATGCATTAGAATTGCGCAATTCACTAAGACCTTCAAAGTAAGCCAGGTTGATTTCTTCAACCTTGGGTGATTGCTCATCCGACAGGTTGAGTTTTTCCTGATATGCTTCATACCTTGCCCTGGCTTCTTCTTTTTGCTCTTCAGTCATGTTAGACTGGGCTTGAACATTACCTGCAACTATTAGAAGAGCAAGTCCGAATGTAATTGTAAATAGTTTTCCCATTTTTCTGGTTCTTAATTGTTTTTCTTAATTGTCATGCAAAGGAAACGTAGCCTGGGAACCCGTTTCCTGGTTTTATGTGTGAACCTTCTCTATCCAGGTGTGAGCCTTCCTTTTGTGCAGGTGAATTTTTTAGGGCGCAAAGCTCAAAACCACTTCTTTCCTCTGACCGGCTCTTAAAACGGTTAAGGTGTGTTGGCTACGCTCTTCCTCGTCGGAAAGCACAATCGAGCGTATTAGTTCTCCAACACTTTCCTCATCGGTAATTCGAATGCCATTCACCTCCAGGATTATATCTCCTCCTACGATAATATCACGATCCTGATAAAGGAGCAGATGTTTACCTCCTTTCAGACCGCACATAAAAGCGGGAGAAAGAGGAACAACATTTTGAATTAGAATACCTCCCGGTTGGGGTACATTTAATACACGTGCTAATTGTGGGTCGATCAAAACACCGTTTATACCTGTCCATCTCCTCTCTGAATCTACGACCAGGAATTCTGTAATATTCGAAGTAGCAGCAAATCCAATACCATCGAACCCTCCTGATTCACTGACTATGTAACTCACGATTCCAATGATTTTCCCGCTCATGTTAAACATTGGTCCACCGGAATTTCCTTGATTTATTGCGGCATCTGTCTGAAAGAATTCAGCGAATGTAAAACCTGCCATTCTGCCCTGCTCCTCGGATACTCCACTAATGATTCCTTTAGACAAGGAATAATCTAAGCCAAAAGGGGCTCCGATCACAAAAATATCATCGCCTACTCTGATGCCATCTGAATTACCCAATTCTGCAGGTGGATAGCTTTTCGTTCTGGAATTTATAAATGTTAGTTTGATAAGTGCAACATCTGCAACAACTGAAAGTCTTACAATCTCCGCCGGTATTCTTTCACCATCATGAAAAATTACCGTTATGTGCTCGGCATCATTTACAACATGGGCTGCAGTTAGAATTTCTCCATTTTCAGAAATAAGAACGCCGGATCCTTGTGATCCGGCATAACTTACTTGTCCATGATCTGACTGCACTTCAAATTCGGTTTCGATGATTACTACAGATGGCTTGACTCTTTCATACAGGTCACTGAGTGATTGAGAAGATACCTTAATTGGTAATAGAGCCGCAGCCAGAACCAAGTAAGTAAATGGCTTTTTCATCATCCTAAAGTTTTTGAATTTCGCCAGTGAGAAGGTTAAGTACATAAGTATTTCCGTCTGTAAAAACTACCTGGGTGGCTTCCGGATTTGAGAAATTGATAACTCCCTGGAACAACTGTCCTTCGGTTCCAATTTGGCTACCTGAAAGCTCAAAGTTTGCAGTTCCTCCTACCAGGTAACCATTCGATTTGTCAATTGATAATGCTTCGAATTCGAGACCTGTCATTATGAATGCCGAGGGAAGTTCATCAGTTTTAGAATCTCTGTCAGAGCTTCTGTTGTAGACACCGCTAAGTGAATAGCTGGATTCGGAGTTATCAATATTCCCCAAAGTCCAGATACCAGAAATATCAGAATCCACATCTGATCTTAAGGTCGAAAGCTCTTGGTCCGCTATGAAGGAATATTGAACAGTTCCTCCATTAGCATCACATAGATAGCTATAGGATTCATTGAAATTATAGCTATAAGTTATCGTGCCATCAATGGAGGTATCTGATATCGTTCCGGAATCTTCGAGTTGAGTACCACACAATAGCGAGTTCGCGACATCTTCGCTAAACCGGATTGCATTGGCAGAAAACCCATAGGTGTTAACTGAGAGCACTACCGCTACAAATTCAGCAGCATCATCCTCGGAAATTACGAATATCACTGGATCGCCATCATCGTCACCACAACTGGATAGTAAAGTGCCTGTAACTAAAAGGATCAGTAATAGCCTCTTACCAACCCTTGAAAACATATTAGAAATGACTTTTTTCATTTTTCTTGATTTTGATTTTTCAAACTTACGGTCGGCCATAGGCCAGCTATTTCTTTAAGTAAGTGAAGCTGAATAATCAGCCAGTGAAGCTGAAAATGTGCACTTTGAGCGATTTAAGGGACATAAAGCGTGGCGTGGCAAATGCGAACCAGGAAAATTCACATCTTAATTTGGAAGCTTCACACAGCTTTTCAAAGTTGATCCCACTTCAGGCCGTTTCATTAGCAATAGCAATAATTAACCAATGAAATCGGTCAATCTATTTGTAATGAAAACAGAAATTCAATACCAGGTACCAGAGGGTTATTTTGAGCAGCTGTATAAGAAAATCATCGATCAGACATCAGGTGTTAGTACCCGCAAACTCCTCAGTGATGAAAAGTCATAAACCTAAGCTAAGAGCCCGGACAATCAGGTTGCTAAGAATTCTAATTGAGGAAGGAATCCAATAAACCGGGGAAGATCCACTTTCAAGCAGGGAAAGTCCATCCCCAACCGGGAAAATGCATCTGCAAGTGGGGAAAGTCCATCCGCAACTGGAAAAATGCATCCCAAAGCGGGAAAAATGCACCTGCAAGTGGGGAAAGTGCATCCCCAACTGGAAAAATGCATTCCCAACCGGGGAAAGTCCGTACTCATCGTATACAAATGCATACTTAAGCAGGGAAAACCCATACTCCAAAAGTGAAACAGCACACTCCCACTAATTAACCA
>JANQEC010000325.1 GCA_028278585.1 Cyclobacteriaceae bacterium
ATCGCATTGAAAGTTCCTTTCGGTAGATCTTTTCGTGGATGAGGAACAACAGCCCTCTTACCATTTTCGTGTTTGAAGATGTGATGGCTTCCCTTAATCCTGCGAAGTACGAAACCATTTGACTCAAGTCTCTTTATTATTTCGTGGGAGCTATAATCAGACATTGTCTATCTGCAGATTGTATTCGAGCAGATTGTCATCAGTGGGTATAGGTAAGTGATCTTCTTTAAGAGATTCAATGTATAGCTTTATTGCCTCCTTAGCATTTTCTTTGGTTTCTGAAAGAGTTTTCCCATAGGTAATACAACCTTCAAGGCTTGGCACCATGACCGTAAAGCCACCTTCGGGTTCCTCTTTCAACAATATTCTGTAGTTATAGACAGTCATAACACTAAGATAAGGATTATCCTATCCTTCTGATCCAGCCGAATTTATCTTCGATCTCTCCATATCGGATCTTATTGATGGCATTCAGTAAACGATTGGAGATCGTCCTGGACTCAACTGCTGGCAACTCATAATCCTGACCATTGTGACCAATTGTTTGGATGTGCGAGATGGTCGTTGCTGTCCCTATGCCAAAAGCTTCAGTCATTGAACCATTTTCCAGGCTTTCCACTACTTCTTTTACACTGATTGGTCGTTCCTCGACAGGTACGCCCCAATCTCTCGCAAGAGTCAAAGCACTTTCCCTTGTAATTCCCGGTAAGATTGAATCACTAGTCGGTGGTGTTAAGAGCGTGTCATTGATTACGAACATGATATTCATGGTTCCAGCTTCTTCAATGAATTCATGTGTTTGGCCATCTGTCCAGATCAATTGATGATAGCCTTGCTCCTGGGCTTTTTTAGCTGGATAAATAGAAGCCGCATAGTTGCCTGCTGTTTTAGCAGCGCCAACTCCACCTCTGACAGCTCGTGTAAATTCTTGCTCTATTTTCACTTTTACAGGCTCAGAATAATAACTTCCAACTGGTCCGGTAATTACAATGAAGGAATAGGTGTCTGATGGGCGAACACCAATGTATGGGTCTGTCGCAAACTGAAAAGGTCTTATATAAAGGGCAGTTCCTGTATGATCCGGAACCCAATCTTTGTCCAACTTTACCAGTTCTTCTATAGCGCCAAGGAAAAGCTCCTCAGGTACTGGTGGCATGCACATTCTTTCTGCACTACGGATCATTCGTTGGGCATTGGCTTCTGGTCTGAAAGCCAAAATATCACCTTCACTATTCTTGAATGCTTTTAGCCCTTCGAAAATGCTTTGTGCATAATGCAAAGTGGCATTGGCTGGGCTAATCCTTAAATCACGATAAGGAATAATTCGATTGTTTTTCCATTCTCCATCTTCAAAATCCGCAATGAACATATGATCTGAATAGGTATGTCCAAAAGTCAGATTGTCGAAATCAACATGTGGTAATTTAGATTCCTCGGTTCTGGTGATTTTAATTTCTAAGGCCTCAGTCATTCTTCAAAGTAGTTTTCGATATTATTTATTCCTCATTGGGCGACCAGGGCGTTTCTGGTACATTTAATTGCTTCCCAATTATACGCGCAAAGATGAATAAATAATCCGACAACCTGTTAACAAAACGAACAATCACTTCGTCTATGTCTTCTTCATTTCCTAATGCTATGATTGACCTTTCGGCCCTCCGGCACACACTTCTACAGACATGGCTTAGTGAGACAGCCTGATGTCCACCTGGCAAAATAAAGTTCTTAAGCTGGGGAAGTTCTCCGTCGAATTTATCAATCCAAACTTCAAGTTGAGTAACCTCCGTGTCGGTGACTTTTGGTAGCTCAAAACCAGTGAACCCAGGTTCGGTTGCTAACAAACTTCCTATTGTGAAGAGATGTTCCTGGACCCAGTAGATCTGCTGTTTCAGGCGATTTTCAACTTCAGCCTGATCTTTGAGTAACCCAAGAAATGAATTGAGTTCATCTACATTTCCGTAAGCGCTAATTCTTAGATCAGATTTCGGAACTTTCTTTCCACCTAGAAGAGATGTGGTTCCTTTATCCCCTGTTTTAGTGTAAAGTTTGGCACTCATGCCACCACCTCAGATTTTCGGACCTTCTTATTAACCTCATCCGATTCAATCAATCCATCCCTAAGTCGGATAATTCTATGTGAGTATTCGGCAATATCCTCTTCATGTGTTACCATGATGATCGTGTTTCCATTGTCATGAAGTTCCTGGAACAGATCCATGATTCCGTAAGATGTTTTAGAATCAAGGTTACCTGTCGGTTCATCTGCAAGAATGATACTTGGGTCATTAACCAATGCGCGGGCTATTGCAACTCTTTGCCTTTGACCCCCGGAAAGTTCATTTGGTTTGTGGTGGGCTCTGTCATCCAGGCTCACACTGGCCAAAGCGGCCATAGCTTTTTCCTCTCTGTCTGCACCATTTAATCCTGCATAAACCAAAGGGAGCGCTACGTTTTCCAGAGCTGTGGCCCTGGGCAGAAGATTAAAGGTCTGAAAAACGAACCCAATTTCTTTATTTCTTATTTCCGCAAGTTCATTTTCTGTAAGGTCACTTACATCATTGTCGTTAAGAACATATGTGCCGCTCGATGGTGTATCAAGGCAGCCAATGATGTTCATCAATGTAGATTTTCCAGAGCCCGATGGTCCCATAAACGCCACATATTCACCTTTATTAATGTTTATGGAAATTGATTTTAAGGCCATAATAACCTCACTTCCCATTATGTATTTCTTCGATATGTCGGAGGTAGATATAATACTACTCATCTGGCTTAATTTGTTTGGCTAAAGTAAAACATCTTGATTGATGTTACGATCAATGACTAACACGTTTTTTAGATAGTTTTGGTTGGTGAAATGTTACATGTTGTGCTTTTAATTTTCTTTTCATTTGTACTTCAAACGTCGACCCCTGGATGGGAATTGCTTTCCCTGGTTGAGATTACCAAGGAGTATGATGAGTTCATAAGTGCGGAAATCGACAAACCACTTTTCCCGGAAAAATTAAAAGCACAGGAAGGAGCCAAAATAGTTTTAGAAGGTTTTATGATTCCACTGGAACAAGAAACCAGGCAAGAGTATTTTGTGCTTTCGAGATTCCCATACCAATCTTGTTTCTTTTGTGGTGGTGCAGGACCAGAAACTGTTGTTGAGGTCTTTTCAGACGAAAAATTCACCTTCACCGACAATAGGATAAGAGTTGAAGGTGAACTGGAATTAAACGATGATAATCCACTTCAACTTTTTTATGTGTTGAGGAATAGTAAAATCACGAAATGGCCATAACGACCCATGATTACAGAGCCAATACCAACTGATATGATTGAAATGTACCTAACTAGCGAATTTTGAGTTTTTTAAAACACGTGAAACTATAATATGGATAAAACTTCATTTTTTCAAGATGTATTCGAAGTGGCTAAGCTGATCCCAAAGGGGCGTGTAACATCGTATGGTGGGATAGCTGCTTATCTCGGGCTTAAGAGTTCTGCACGGATGGTTGGATGGGCAATGAACCAGGCGCATCTTGATCCTGAAGTTCCAGCTCAAAGAGTTGTCAATAGAAATGGACTTTTAACCGGGAAACATCATTTCGCAACAGAAACCAGGATGGAGGAATTGCTAAAAGAGGACGGTGTTGAGGTGAAAAATGATAAGGTAGTAAATTTCGATGCGATCTATTGGGATCCTGTTAAAGAGCTGGGTCTTTAATTCTTTCCTTTCTTTTCATTGAGTGAATTGATTGAATGTAGATAGATCTCATGGAGGTTAATACTTTTCACAAAATCTTCCTGGGGGCCACCATAAAAAACCTTAAGATCCTGCCCCTTTCCAGTTGCTAAAGGTTGAGATAGCATAACCAACTTCTGGTCAACAAAAACCCGAAGCAGACTTGCTCCTGGCTCATAGCTGATCATGTATGTTTTCGAGTCTAGCTTGCCAGTAAACCTACCGTTGATAAGTCTGAAATAAATTGGAGGTTGATCACTAACCACAGGTTGACTGTTAAAACTCAGGAAGATATCAGCAGATGGTGCCAGGTCCAAGTCTTCAAATCCACTATTTTCTTTGCCCTGAACCAGAGTTATCCAATTGTCACCGGACATCGGATTTCTAAAACTTGACACAATCGGAGTCTCAAGTCTTTTTCCATGCAAGAGTAGTCCTTCATTGGCATTGGTAATATCAATTTCGGATTCATTTCCACCTCTGATGCGAATGGTAATTTCACTTCCTTTTTCATCAGATAGCACGGGGTTTTGAGAAAGAAACCCCCTGATAGAATATTGTGATGAATTTTTTATGAACTCATCAAACTGAGGATCTCTTGGCCGGTTAAAAACCTGCAACGCTGCTTTTTCTTTCTCATCTTCAAATGCCTTAGAGATGGCGAGAGCGTAAATGCTGAAAAAATCCTCACTGCTGAGGAGATTCTTTGTCGAAATTTCGTTGTTTTTAAAATTTGCTGAAAAAGGCACTTCAACAGTACTACTGTAAACTTTCTTTCCTTTCTCATTGGACAACTTTACTTCTGTCTTAAAGGAAAATTTATCGATTTGACCACCCGAAGAAATAGAGCTTGTTACTAAAAAAAAGTAATCAAAGTCACCTTTTTTGATAAGTGTTTTGTGATTTTCCTTGTAAGATCTTCCGCCACCCACCTGGTTGATAAAGGAAATTCCCTGGTTATAAAAAGATGATTCGCTGAGATCATACCTCTCTTTCAAAAGAGATATCAATTGAGATTTTATTTGTTCTAACCCCTCCGAACTCTCATTGAAGTAATTAGGCAGGTTGGTACTTGTTGAAACATTTAGGTTGTTCGAAAAAACAAAATCAGTCACCTGTAACCTTCCTTGCGTTATCCCCATGTAAGTGACTAGTGTAAAAAGGATTAACAGTGACTGCTTTTTCATGTCAATAAAATTACAATGACTTCTTACGAATTAAAAAGAGTCCAATGAATGTGAGAAGTCCATTTAGGATCAAGATCTCAAAACCAAACCTATAGCCACCCAACCAGGATTCAGAATTTAGGTTGATGACATAACTGACAATAGGTGAGACAACACACACCCATGGCACATACTTATCATTCGTCTTAAGGCGGGTCAAAATCCCAAAAGCAAACAGGCCAAGCAAAGGTCCATACGTATAACCAGCAGCAATGAATATAGAATTGATGACACTTTGATCGTTTATGGCCTGGAAAATGAGAATGACGAAAAAGAGTAGAATGGAGAAGCCTAAATGAACCGAGATCCTTAGCCTTTTCTTCTTTTCGTAGTTCTCAGGCTTGAAACCAAGGAAATCAACACAAAAGGATGTTGTAAGAGCAGTCAATGCAGAGTCAGCACTAGAATACGCTGCTGCAGTTATTCCAAGTAAAAATGTTACTCCGGCAATAGTAGATAATTCATTGACAGCTAAAAATGGAAATACATTATCCGTTCGTTCCGGGAGACCGATCGCTTTGGCTTCAGCAAATTGATAAAGTAAAACTCCAAGGCTGAGAAACAGAAAATTCACGATTACAAGTATTATACAAAACCAGAAAACGTTTTTTTGAGCTTCACCAATGTTTTTACAGGTCAAGTTCTTTTGCATCATGTCTTGATCCAGCCCGGTCATTACTATGGCAATAAAAGCCCCGGAGAAAAACTGTTTAAAGAAATTTCTACCGCTCTCCCATTCCCAGTTAAAAATGGTTGTTCGTGCATCAGAAAAGAGATTTGTATTCAATTCATTCCACGTCAGGTTAAGCTCTCCCTTCATAACCACTATGCTTATTATTACAGCCAGGATCATAAATGTGGTTTGTAAAGTATCAGTCCAAACAATGGTTTTAATACCACCACGAAACGTGTAAAGCCAGATAAGAAGGATCGTTGTAATTACGGAAACCCAAAAGGGGAGATTGTAGATGTCAAAAAAAACGATTTGGAGTACACTGGCGACAAGAAATAATCTAAAGGAGGCTTGAATAACCCGGCTGAAAAGAAAGAAAAAAGCGCCGGATTTATACGACCAAAAACCAAACCGATCTTCAAGGTAGGTATAGATCGATACAAGGTTTAGCCTGTAGTAGAGTGGCAAAAGGACTCTGGCAATGACAAAATAACCCACCAGATAGCCGAGGACCACTTGAAAATAGTAAAAGTTGGAGTTAGCCACCTCACCGGGGACAGAAATAAAGGTTACCCCGGACAATGAGGCCCCGATCATTCCAAATGCGACCAGGTACCATTTGGATTGTCGATTTGCAGTATAGAAATCATCGTCTGCTGATTTTCTGGTTGTAATCCATGATATCAAAATCAGAATCAGAAAATAACCAAGAATGATGGTGCCGACCAGGATTGGGTTCATGTAATTTTGCTTTTATAAATGGAATTGCAAATTACATTCCATGGTTGATTTTATTGCAATGCTTAGTTTTGTAAGAAATCCAAAGAAATGGCTGAAGATTTTGACATAGAAGAGGAAATCAAAGTTGACGATGATATTACGATCGAAGGAGTACGGGATTTGATGGTTTTTAATGATGATTTTAACACCTTCGAGCATGTCATTCAAACATTGATCAAGGTTTGCAAGCATGACACAACCCAGGCTGAGCAATGTACCTATTTGATTCACTACAAGGGTAAGTGTTCAGTGAAAAAGGGTATGTATGAAGAATTAAAACCCATGAGAGAGGGTATCTCCTCTGCCGGCATTAAAGCCTCCATTGTCTGATGGAATATCCATCGCAGCATGTTGAGCGAGCAGTTGAGGAAATTGCTAAACTTCCTGGAATTGGAAAAAAAACTGCACTTCGTTTGGTGCTTCATCTTTTAAAACAGCCAAAAGAATTTACGGGAGAACTTTCTGTTGCTCTACAAGAGTTAAGAGAAAAAATCAA
>JANQEC010000332.1 GCA_028278585.1 Cyclobacteriaceae bacterium
AAATTCGCCATCCTTCTCTACCACGCCTCCTGCAGCCATCACCACCTTAAACTTACTTTTTAGATAATCAATCAGTTTTTTCTTGTCACGAGCTGAGATAAAGATTGAATGTACTTTCTTCAATTTCTTGTCAGTCATCAATTTCAAAAGCTTATCAATCTGATCAAATGAAGCATTCATGATGAGAACATCATCTACCAAAACCTCCGGGACAATGGTTTCAAACTCTCTGACTATTAAGCCATAAATACGTTTGTGATTTATTTTTTTCTCAGAAAGAATATAGACAGGAATGTCGTTGATAAAAATCTTCATCGAATGGCAATAGCAAGTACAATTAAAAGCATAATTACAAAATGAAACAAGTGCTTTCTAAACTATGTCGGAATTACTTTGCGAATATGTTATTTGAGGTAATTATTTCTTTCTTTTGCGGCTCATGTCTATAAAAATTTACAACTCTCAACTTGCGGCTGAAGTTGCTTCCGATCTTCTCCATATTGAAGCCATTAAGCTAAGCCCTGATCAACCGTTCACCTGGGCTTCCGGTTGGAAATCCCCCATTTATTGCGATAACCGATTGAGCCTTTCACAGCCCGCGGTAAGATCAAAAATAAAGACGGCACTTGCCCTGGCTATTTCCAATTCCTTCAGCGGAATTGACGCAATAGCCGGAGTGGCAACGGCTGGAATCCCCCAAGGAACGCTTGTAGCTGACGAATTGGATCTGCCCTTTTTGTACGTAAGATCAAAATCAAAGGGTCATGGTCTACAGAATTTAATTGAGGGAAAATTGGAAAAAGGTCAAAAAGTTGTACTGGTGGAAGACTTGGTTTCAACCGGGGGGAGTTCCCTGGCAGCAGCTGAGGCGCTAAGAAATGCCGGCGGAGAAGTAGTGGGTATGGCTGCAATATTCACTTATGGATTTCCTGTTGCAGAAGAAAATTTTAAATCCCACAACATTGACCTTGTGGTCTTAAGTGATTACAATCATTTGCTGGATTATGCGCAGGATGAACGGATGTTTGAGAATGAAATTTTGAAAACATTAAAAGAATGGCGTACGGACCCTGGTAATTGGGGTTAGAACTTCTCAATTACCCCAAGTCCAAATAAGGCAAAATCATACTTTACAGGATCACTCTTATCTAATTTTCTTAAACCCTTTGTTAATTCCAGTGCGGTGAGCCAATCCGTTTGTTTTCTCTTAATAAGTCCCAATTTCCTTGCTACTCTATCAACATGAAGGTCACATGGACAAACCAGTTGGCTTGGTTTAATTTTCTTCCATAGGCCAAAATCCACCCCACGATCATCCTCTCTTACCATCCACCTCAAATACATATTGATCCTTTTGCAGGCTGATTTTCGAGCAGGTGTCGGCACGTGCTTCTTCGTTCTTTCCGGATGATCTGGAAGCGAAAAGAATGTATTAAAAAAGTTGATCAGGCTTTTTTCAATGGTTAGCTCATCTTCATTTTTTATGTAAAATGCTTGTTCGAGTGAATCATGCTTAGAATAGAACCATTTAAAAAAATGAATAAAATAAAGTGCATCTGTTGAATTGAAGGTTCTGTGCTTAAAATCTAAAAAGGGCTTCAAATCACTCTCAAAATGATTCAGCACGAACGCGTGTGGATCATTATCCATAAGATTCAGAAACTCTCTCGATTTGTTTATGATCGTTTTCCGCTGCCCCCATGCAAAAACAGCGGCAATCAATCCTGCAATTTCAATGTCTTGTTTCTTAGTGAAGCGGTGAGGAATGCTGATTGGGTCCTCTGGAATGAAGTTTTGATTGTTGTATTCTAAAACTTTGAGTTCAAGAAAATTCTTTAGCTCTTCTTGATTCACTTTTTGAAATGTGATACTTCCACTCGTGATTTTGGATCAAGTATTCCCAATTGATCAAAGGCTGGCTTGGAGAGCCTGAGAAGTATATTCCGGTTTATTCCAGTATCAGGGAGTTTTCCAACCACTTTTACATGAACCACAAAGTTGTTCATTAGATTCCTGACCTCCAGCTCAGTACCGATAGGCATGGATCGGTGAAGGGCTAAATATTTAGTTGTTGAGATATCTGAAATTACGCCAGCTATCCCCTCTTCATACACTTTTTCAAATCCATCCTCATTCAGCCTGGTACTTACCGAAGTACTGTCATTGGACACTTCAAGTGAATCCACAAGTGCGCGAACCAGCAAAGTCTGACCGATCCTGATGTAATCTGAGTCCAGGTCGTTCCATTCTTTCAGGTCCGACACCTTTATTCTCCTTTTGCGAGCTATTGAGTTTAAGGTCTCTGCGGTCTGAACTATATACGTCTCGAAACCCTCCGGAATTTCAGTTCCATTCATTGTCTTCACGGTATCTTCTCCTGGTTCTACTTCTGTTGAGAGTACCTCAAGATCTTCAGCTTCAACTACTCTCAAATATTCGCCGGGAGAAATATCGTTTGATTGGAGCTTGTTTAGTCTTCTGATATCCCGAATCCTTAAGTCGTAAATTTTTGAAATGCTGTACAATGTTTCCCCTTGCTGAACCAGATGAAATCCTTCTGGAGCCTCAGCCGGTGGCTTGGTATCACTCTCATCAACATTGTACAGCACGTTCAGGATCTGTCCAATTTCTATGCGATTTCCCAAAATGCTATTAAACTCAATTATGGAAGGAACGGAGCTTTTATATCTTCTGGCAAGCGAATACAACGTTTCCTCCTCTTCCACTTCATGAATCACAAAGACCAGCTCGCCTCTTGTTTCGGAACGAACGGAATCAAATTCCAATGCTGCTTGAGCTGAGAGAAGTGAAATCAAACTAAATAGCGTACACAAAAATTTCATTTCTATTTTTTATAAAAATCAATAGACCATTTACAACAAAAAAAGAGCCAGATGCAAATCCTTTCATTTGAGTATCCTGAAGCTCCTTAAATACTTTTTTCCCTTCTTCCAACAAAAGAAGATAACGTTCAAACTCCTTACCAGAACGAAGATAGTAGCTCAATATGATTTTTCTATCAATTTCCAGGTATTCACACGCACAGGGAAGCTCCAAACCAAGAAATTCACCAACTGTCTTGAAGTATTCAGATCCTGGTTCATAAATGGAAGGTTGAATAATCGCATTTTCCGAATAGGGTATTTCTCTTAACGACACTTCAATCTTATCAGCAGGATCAACCCGGTAGAATTTCTTATTATTAGGATCTTTTTCATCTTGATATTCCGATATAAACAATTGCTTATCGAAAGTTTCAATCATAGACCACCAAGAACCGGCTTGAGCTATTGAAGTTAGTTGTAAACTATCCAGGCTTAGTTTGTAATACTCAATGGATTTCTCAACTTCATTCCTTACATCAAGAATCAAAAAGTGGTTGTCATTTGAAATCACTGAACTCCAAATGATGTCTTCAAACTGATTTTGAAATAATAGTTTCAACTAATGAGAGTTATGTCACTAACTATTTTCAGTGCGTTTAAATTAAGATAACTTTAATTCCAGATTGAATGTATGGTATAATTTGTTTGTTTTATATCAGTATTCATACGCAACCATGAGAAAACTTCTTACAGCATTAACACTTTTTACGTTATTCTTTGTGATTGGCCAGGAAAGAGAACGGCCATTGGTTCTTCATCTTAAAATTCAGGCCGAAATAGACCCAAGAACCAATCGGTACTCAGAATTGGGTTTGAAATATGCAAATGAGATCAATGCTGACTACATCATCCTTGAATTAGATACGTATGGTGGCGTGCTCACAGATGCAGATGATATAAGAACAAGAATACTGGATCTTAATATACCCATATATGCTTTTATAAATAGAGATGCCGCTTCAGCAGGTGCTTTGATCTCTATCGCATGTGATAGTATTTACATGTCGAGCGGATCAAGCATTGGAGCAGCGACCGTGGTAACTCAGGATGGCGCAGCTGCTCCTGACAAATATCAGTCTTACATGCGTTCAATCATGAGATCTACCGCAGAAGCCAAAGGACGGAATCCAACAATGGCAGAGGCAATGGTGGATGAAGACATCGACCTGGACAGCATATCGACGGAAGGTAAAGTTTTGACTCTTTCTGTTTCAGAGGCTATTAAAAATGGGTTTTGTGAAGCTGAGGTAAAAGGATTGGATGATATCATGAAAAGATCCGGGGTTGAAGCATATGATGTTGAAGTGTTTGAGCTTGGGTCTTCTGAAAAGATCATCTCTCTTTTCCTGAATCCATTTGTAAGTGGGATTCTCATTATGATAATCATCGGAGGGATCTATTTTGAGTTACAAACTCCAGGAGTAGGCTTTCCAATTCTCGCTTCTCTTGTAGCAATACTGCTGTATTTCATTCCGAATTACCTGAACGGACTTGCAGCTAATTGGGAAATTGTCATGTTCGTTATTGGAATCATACTCATTATGGTCGAAGTTCTTGTTATTCCGGGATTTGGAGTGGCAGGAGTTTTGGGTCTAATATTCACACTTGGCTCGCTCATCCTGGTGATGTTGAACAACGACTTTTTTGATTTCTCATTTGTGGGGGCAGATCAAATAATCATCTCTGTAGCAACAGTATCTGCGGGCCTATTAATGGCCACAATCCTGTTTTTCGTGGGTGGATCTAAGCTGGCAGACAGCAGGCTCTTCAAAAGAGTTGCCCTGCAAGAAACACAAGACGCTGATGAGGGATTCACTTCCAAACCTATCGCAGAATCCATGGTTGGCAAAAAAGGGAAATCCTATACTGTGCTCCGACCCAGTGGAAAGATTCAAATTGACGGAATTATCTACGATGCCTACACGCGTGGCAATTACATTGGCCAAAATGTGGATATAGAAGTGGTCTCGGATGAAGGGACAAGTTTGAAGGTACGAGAAGTAACCTGATTTTGGTTATTAGAAATTCCAAAAA
>JANQEC010000415.1 GCA_028278585.1 Cyclobacteriaceae bacterium
TGGAAGGAAAGCAATGAATAATTTTGAGTCAGCGTACTTTAAAGAAGGAGAGCCTTTCAACGCGTGCATTCTGGACGCATCTGCACCGCTTATTAGCACTTCTTCACACGAGAATCTTGTTTCTACCATTGTATATGCCACAGATCCGACCATGCAATTGGCTACCATTTCCTATGGTGAAATGGTGGTTAACAATGGAAGACATATAAATCGTGATGAAATTGTACGTCAATTCTCCGCAACCATTAAGGAACTGAAAAACAGGTGATTTACTTTCATCTCAATGAAAAACAAAAAATAATTAACCTTCTTGATAGGGAAACTTTCGCCCTGATTGTAACGTAACAAGAATCTTAATTTCTGTCACCACAGATTAAAATTCCAATAACTACTTAGTTACCATTAGTAAACATGAAATATGCACTCCGGTTGCTTTTTACAGCAACCCTAACATTCTTTTTTTTTGGATGCAAAAAGGAAGATCCTGAAGTTATATCTCAAGATGAAGTAAGTTTCTTCTTTGATCTGGTGGAACTTCCGGATGTAACAAATGGATCACCTTATTCGGCATCACTCGTCATTGCAGGATCAGATGGTGGAAAGGTATTTCTATCCAGAAGTGAACTTTTGCTGAGGAATTCGGAAACGAATCCTGGAAGGTATGAAAGTGAGCCAGCACAACTTCCTCATGGATCTTACATTTTGGTAGAGTTTTTAATAAAAAACGAGGACAATGATATAATTCTGGCGGCTCCTGTGAAAGAGTCCGAAATGGCAAAATTTGTAAGCTCTCCCCTTTCGATCTTTTTTAAGACGGTTTCCAATTCTCTGAATCTGATCGAAGTTGATGTGTTAGATGTCGGAACGAAAAATCCTTCCGAGTTTGGATATAGCATTCCTTCTTTTAGTAAAGAAATTGAAGTGCTGATTGCGGGGTATGCCAAAAAAGCAGAAGAGGATAGTTTTTACCTGACAGAATTTGGTCTAACGATAGCTACTTACAGAAATGAGGAGCTCGTTGAAAACATTCACTTGCAGCAATCCGGAGAAGTGAATTTGCTCACATTGGATGGCGCACCTGAAACGTATCGTATAAGCGGTAGAAAAAATGGGTTCATGGATGTTGAATTTACATTTAGTCGTGAAGAACTTAGAACACTTCGGGAAAGTAACAAAATCATTAATTTATACTTTGAAGAGCCATCAAGAACGTTTGAAGTTGACCTTGAAGAGTCTGCGGATGTTGTGCAGGTGACTTTGATGCAGGGGGATCTCTCTTTCTCAGAAACCCGAAATGTATCTGGACTGTCATCGGCGGAATTTGAATTTCAAAATACGACCAAAGGGCAATGGAATGTAAAGGTTGAGGTATTCAAAAACAACCTGACACTGGAAGATACCACTACCTGGGGAGAGGCGATCAACCAAACGATGTACGATTATTTCACTTTACAATTGGAACTTGACTTTGATTCTCCTGCACATGAGATTGACTGGAGTTCCAATGATCTTAGTTACGAGCGTTACCATCTTATCATTCATAATGAAACAGGAATAACGCTTCTATCCTCCTATGATGGCCTGTGTAATCCATTCATGAGGGTTTTGAATTTTAATGGTTATGAATTTGACAGTTTTAGCTTTGACAGGCTAATCATATCTACTGATCCTGACTCCAACTATTCTGATATTTCACTTCCTGCTGGCTACTGTGATACCAGCTCATCAGGATGTTCCGGTAGTGATATCATAGCATATGAGAATGTATTTGATTCCCCATTGTTTGACAAGGAAGATCCTTTATACCTACATTATCTTGTGATTTGCAATAACATGGAGGATTCTTTCAATCACTTCGAAGATACGTTCATAATGATCGGGGACGTTTTCATTTATGATTACTGGAGCAACTACGAGTTATTTGACAACAGTACAACCGGCCGGAAACAAAACGGACTGCCTAAGAAAAGACCTATAGGTAAACGTAACATTTCTCAAAGCCGGTAGGAGTAAGTTCTAAGAATCCATCTCACCGGTGCTTAGCCTCGGCGAAGCCCTCCGAGGAGGGGATTTACTCACTTTTTGATCTTTTTTCCGGTTCCCTTCATGGTCAGGTTGTATTCTGTGCTGGGCATGTCGGAAAAATTGGCAATGTTCGTTCGTTCGAAGGCTGTGTAGTCTTCATTGAATTGATAGACATCCACATATCGCTCCAACATATTTTTCTGGACGTTAAGCTGACCCCTGATGATGAACTGGGACTTAGATGAGTCATACTCCAATATTTCAAGACCTGTTGCAGGCCAATTGCTGTAAAGCCCGATCCGCTCAAATGAGTTTTCAAAGCGCCCGTAACGGATGGACTCCAGGATTTCCCGCTTGCGACCCAAATATTTCCCACTATCAATTTCCAATTCGCCTTTGCAGATAATGAACTTGGGTGTTCCGTTCAACTCCAGGTCATACTCACAGATCTGCCAGCCTTTTTCCCGAAAATAGGGGAGGCTGCCTGGCTGGTGAGTGTCGTACCAATTAAAAGAAATTTCCCATTTCCCGATAAGAAAATCAAGATCCTGAACCGTTGGACGTTGCTGGTCCTGAGCGTGAGAAAGCGTTGAAAATAAAGCTGTCAATACTATGAACAAATAAGTGCATGTTTTCATCGGATTTTGAATTTTTGTTTTTTGCGAATTAAATCCGATGAACGGGTTGGTTCTTCCTGATTAATTAATACGATCGATGGTTTAATTAATTTGAGGCTACCGCATCAATCAATACTGGTGCTGTTTTTTTAAATTCTGAAGGAGAGATACCAGTTAGCTTCTTAAAGGCAGAATTGAAGGAGGATAACGAATTAAACCCACAATCATAAGCGATAAAAGCTATTTTGTGATTTTGAAATGCAGGATCAACCAGTAGTTCCTTAGCTCTCTGAATTCGATAGCCATTGGTGAAATCCGTGAAGCTCTGATTCATACTTTCACTAAAGAATCGGGACAGAAGATGTTTGGGAACTGAAGTGATCTGTGAAAGTTCTGTCAAACTAAAATCACTGTCGAGGTAGGGCTTTTCATTGATCATGACTCCTTCTACTTTTTCACGATGTTTTTCAATCTGATCTGGTGAAAGGTTGATGTTCTTGTATTTCCTTTTATCTCCCAGTGGGGTAAATATCTCCTGGTTCGAGAACATCACAAAGCTGATGAAGTAGATGACGATGGAGTAAACGACAGGCCCGGTTATGTAGGGATTGAGCCCGAAGATGTAATTAGTAAAATAAGAAACGCAGAATATGGCAACACCAATAAAGAGGTTTCTGTACCAGGGGAAGTAGATCTTCTTTTGCTTGAAAATAATCCAAAGCAGATACATGCTCCAGATGAGATATGCCACAGTGAAATACAATAAAGTTTCATAACCACCTACATACCAGAAATTGGTAAGGTTGATAAATGGGCTGGTTACAACTAGAATCAAGGCTGGGAGTAAGATCGTTGCTTTGAGAGTCAACCTGACTTTCGAATCTGTTTTTCTAAGAAAATACAAGACGAGCATGGGCCCAATAAACCCATGGGCAGCAAAACCCATATTTAGAAAAAACTGGTCGTTGATATCGAAGAAGAACCAACCAATGGATTTGACCAATCGCAATGTAATGGCCAAAAGCAACGCACCCAAAAGCAACCGCTCCTCTGGTCGTATATTTTTTGAATAAAAAATGTAGATGGACAGGAACAGACTTTGGATCACTCCTGCACCACATACAATCAACCAAAAAGAATTGACATCCATGCTACGATAAAAAGCTTAATTAATTAATAAACCTAACAGATTAATTAATACGGAAGGCATCCCTCTGGTGGTTTCGTAACTAGTTCCATTGAAGTTTTAAAAATGGATCTACTAAAATTGATTTTTAATGTTTCCGATAAGGAATGGAAGCCAGTAATCTATTCCTTCCTCTACTTCTTCTGCCTGATGAGTTCATATTTCATTCTCAGGCCTGTCCGTGACGAAATGGGAATTCAGGCAGGGGTAGAAAACATGCAATGGCTGTTTACAGGAACATTCGTAGTGATGCTATTGGTAGTACCTGTATTTGGTTATCTGCTTAAAAAGATCAAAAGAACAATATTGATCCCTGGTATTTACATTTTTTTCTCGCTGAATATTCTACTGTTTTATGCATTGTTTCAATGGTTGGATCTCTACTTCGTGTCAAGCATTTTCTTCATCTGGTTAAGCGTATTTAACCTGTTTGTCATTTCAATCTTCTGGAGTTTTAATTCAGATATATTCAGTGCGGAGCAAGCCAAACGTTTGTATGGACCAATTGCTGCAGGGGGGAGTACAGGAGCCATTGTTGGGCCGATCTTGACTTCCTTCCTGGTTGGAAAAATTGGAGTTAACAGCCTTCTTCTAATTTCTTCTGTCCTACTCATTTTGGCAACGATTTTTATCAACCTGCTCATAAAGAGCAATCAAAGAGGAAATGAAAGAAGCTTAATTCATTCGGCAGATAACAACATTTGGTCTGGTATAAAAATGATGATACAATCCCCGCTTCTCAAACAGGTTGGAATATTTATTCTTCTGTATACGACCATTTCCACATTTCTCTACTTTGAACAAGCCCACATCATTTCACAGGCATTTTCATCTTCAAATGATCGAACGTTTTATTTTGGGACACGAGACTTAATGGTGAATTCACTCACACTTATTTTTCAATTTTTCCTAACAGGGAAGATCATCAGAAGGTGGGGGATTACATTTTGCATGATGCTGGTTCCAATAGTTGCCATGATAGGATTCCTGGGATTAGGATTGAGCCAATCTGTTTATTTGCTGCTTACCATACAGGTTGTTTATCGGTCTTTGAGCTATTCTATTCAACGACCGGCTCGTGAAGTTTTGTTTACCTCTGTCTCAGTCGATGAGCGGTATAAGTCTAAAAATTTCATTGATACCGCCCTATATCGTGGGGGTGATGCGATCAGTGGGTGGCTTTTTGCCGGACTGGCGTCCGTAATATCCTCATTACAAATTGTGGCCTTGATCGCTGTGCCGATAGCTCTGGGGTGGATGCTCACAGGTAAGAACATTGGAAAAATTTTCAGTCAAAAAATCATTAAATTCTATAAAACTGGCAAGGCCGGACCAGATGAGAATGTGGTGAAAGTTGCTTGAATAATGTGTTAAGAAAATAGAGTTATTCTGTATTAAAAATGAAGATATGAAATCACTATCTAGAAGAAAAGCGCTTAAATACCTGGCTGCCGGATCAGTTGGACTTTCCCTCCCTGGGTTATCTTTTAGTGCTACCAAAGAAATCATGAAAAGAGCAATTCCTTCCAGTGGAGAGAAAATTGGCGTTGTTGGAGTGGGTACCTGGCAAACATTTGACGTTGGAGGCTCTGCATCTGCAAGAGAACCACTCAAGGAAGTGTTAAAAATATTGGTAAATAATGGAGGAAATGTGATTGATTCCTCACCCATGTACGGTTCCTCGGAGCAGGTGGTAGGTGACTTGACGAGAGAGCTGAGCATTGTTGACCCGGTTTTTTATGCCACGAAGGTATGGACCACAGGAGAAGCACGAGGAAAATCGCAAATGCAAAGTTCCATGAAAAAAATGGGGGCCAACCCCATGGATCTTATGCAGATTCATAACCTTCAGGATTGGAGAACTCATATCAAGACTCTGTACGACTGGAAGGAAAAAGGACTGATCCGATACATTGGAATTACCCATTACGTCGACAGTTCACATAACGAACTGGAACGTATTGTTAAATCTGAAGACATTGATTTTTTGCAGGTCAACTTTTCGATTGCAAATCGAAATGCGGAGCGATCACTCTTGCCAACTGCACGGGATAAAGGTGTTGCAGTGCTCACCAATAGGCCTTATTCAGGCGGCTCGTTGTTTCGAAAAACCAAAGGCAAGGAACTCCCGCCCTGGGCAGGTGAATTCGATTGCGAAAGTTGGGGTCAATTCTTTTTAAAATACCTGATCTCAAACCCTGCCGTGACCTGTGTGATACCGGGCACATCCAAACCGCATCACATGAAGGATAATGTTGGTGCTGGATACGGAAGTCTTCCAGGTCCTACTCATCGAACGATGATGCGCGATTTCATTAACTCAATTTAGACATAAGGAACATGCTTAAAAATTATCTTATCACCGGGTGGAGAACACTCAGGAAAAAACCATTCGTTCATCTGCTTAATATTTCCGGCCTGGCCATCGGGGTTGCAGCCTTTTTGTTTATTGCCTTATCTGCCTGGCACGAATACTCATTTGATCGATTTCATGATGATGTTGAAAGGATCTACCGGGTGAATCATGTGATAAAACAGGAGGGACAGGATCCATATGTAGCTGCTGCTACTTTTCCAAGAGTGGGACCAGCCATGGTGGAGGAGTTTGAGCAAGTGGAATCATCATGCAGGTTGGTACATACTTTCAAAGGAGCAATCGGAGTAGTAGAAAATAACCCCATAAAACATCAACAGGCTTTCTACGCCGAATCCTCTGTTTTTGAACTATTTTCTTTTCCATTCATCCATGGTGACAGGAACACGGCACTCACAAATATTTACAGCGTAGTGCTGTCTGAAAAAGCTGCAAAACAACACTTTGGGACAACAGATTGCCTGGGAAAGCAAATAGACTTTCATACGTTGGAAGGAGAACACACCTACCAGGTTACCGGAGTTTTTGACAACTCAAATCCCAGCCATATGGACGTGGAACTATTTTTGTCCTTTCCATCAATTCTCCAGGCCTGGGGGCCTGGCGCTGATAGGAACTGGAGGTGGTTTGATTTTATTACTTACCTGAAAATGAAGCCCGGAACGGATATCTCTGCGATGGAAAAACAAGTAGTTCCATTCATTGATAAACATGGTGGTGAGAGGTTAGGAAGCAATGCCATTGATTTTGACTTCATTCCGGTTTCTGACATCCATCTTAACTCAAATATTAACCAGGAAGTCACTGTTAATGGAGATGGTCAAATGGTTAATTTCCTGCTTTTGATTGGAGGGTTTATTATGGTTATTGCCTGGATCAATTATGTTAATCTGTATACAGCCCGGGCAAGTGATCGAAGTAAAGAAGTA
>JANQEC010000037.1 GCA_028278585.1 Cyclobacteriaceae bacterium
CAACAAGAAAATAGTGTGGGGAGTCGCAATTGCTTTTACGATTTATACATCATTGAACTCACTTTTCTTCGAGAGCATTTTTTCTTTTAATTCTGGTGCACTTGTTGTGCAATCCACTTTAGTTATCATCCTGTCGTTGTCTACTTATATCTTGTTTCTAAATGATATCGTCCGCGACAAAAACCCAACACTAATTAAAAGCCTGAACTGGATTAACTCAGGTCTATTCATCTACTATTTATCAAGTTTGTTGATTTTCTACTTTGGAAATTTTCTTACTGAACATTTTTCAGTTCTACTCAATCAATATACCTGGACTTTTCATATGCTATTTATGACTGTTATGTATGTTTGTTTCTGCATCGGTCTATGGAAAAGCCTCCAGGGAACTGCAAATCACGAACTAAATGGAACCTTCAGCCGACATTGATTTTCTTCGTGTTTTGCTACCGCTGGTGGTGGTCGTTTTTATTATTGCCATCGGAGTATTTCTTCTCAATCAACAATTTCAAAAAAATCTTTTCCGTCAAAAGCTTACACAGGAGGAACTAAAGCGATCCCACCAGAGGGATCTGCTAAAATCAAGTATCGAGGTACAGGAAAAGGAACGAAAGCGAATTGCCAGGGATCTGCACGATGAAATGGGTGCCTCATTGTCCATGGCACGAATGCAACTTGTCAGGCTCGAAGAGGCACTTTCCAAGGATCAGCTTGCAGGGTCCATTAAAAATGTTCGGAACATCGTCGAGTCCACACTTAACTCTGTCAGGGAAATCAGTCATCAGTTGATGCCTCCGCAGCTGGAAGCACTTGGTCTCTCGAAGACACTAGGGTCCCTGGCCGATCAAATAAATGAAGGTGACGATCTTCAGCTTCAATTGAATCTGACAGAGCTGACAGGAAGATTACCCTGGTTTATCGAACTAGGGCTTTACCGTATGACTTTGGAACTGATACAGAATACACTGAAGCACGCGGACGCTTCGGAAGCTCACCTAAGCCTTTCGGATTCAATGAATGAGCATGTTCTGCTCACGTACTCGGACAATGGAAAGGGCATCAATTCATTGAACGCTCCCGGTATGGGCCTGAAAAACCTGGAAGCACGAGCTAATGCTTTGGGAGGCAATTTTGAGTTGAAGGAAAGTGAAGGGTTCTTGGCTCGAATCACTATTCCGGTTAACGAAAAAACCAAATGAATAAAATAAAAATCGGTTTGGTTGAAGACCAGGTGCTTTTTAGAGAGGGACTCAAATCCCTCCTCTCTACCTATGGCAATTTTGAGGTCGTCTTTGAATCGGGTGATGGATTTTCCGTGCTTGAAAAACTTGAGGAAACCAAAGCCATCCCTGATGTTTTACTTGTTGATCTATCACTTCCATCCAACGAAGACGAAGAATTTGACGGCATAGCTGTTACAGAAGCTGTGCTAGCACATTACCCGGATATCCGCATCCTTATTCTATCTGTTCATGATGATGAGAGCTTCATTGCGGAGCTAATTGAGCGAGGAGCCCACGGATATCTTGTAAAAGACAGTGATCCGGGAGAGGTGCACGATGCTATTATGTCAGTTTATGAGCGAGGATCGTACATCAATCAAAAGACACTTATCGCCATCCAGAAACGGATGAATCAAAAAGAGGGTAAAGCAAGCTCAAAACCCTCCGGTCCTCTTACAAAAAGAGAAGTGGAAATACTCCAACTCGTTTGCCAGCAGATGACCACTGAAGAAATAGCAGAAAGACTTTTTATTAGCATAAAAACTGTGAACGGACACCGCAACAATTTATTACAGAAGACGGGTTCCAGAAATGTGGCAGGGCTTGTGCTTTATGCGTTGAAAAATGAGCTTATAAAAGTGGAGTAGAGGGATCATTCCCGGTATAGTAGCCTTTACCTCTCGAAGAAATTGAAAAACATATTTTCACCAGGCAGTCAAAATCATGCACCGAATCACGCATGAAGGGATTTAGACAAGGACTGATTTTGAGACCAGTTGTTTCAGATGCTACAGTGGCATCCCGAATGCGGGTAGACCCCTGAGTTATGTATGAGCAGTGAAAATGTCAACTTCAGCAAGGTTATATGGTGTGATGCAACCATTCGGAGCATAATTAAATCTAAGGTAGGAGAGCAGTTCGCACCAAGATTTTTTGATTCCACTTATGTCAGTTGATTTCAATAAAATCTTTGGTCACGTATCTACTGTCTTGACAAGTGAATCAACCAAATAACTTGATCGCTAACAACATGTAACGCTAATATCGTAAAACAAAAAAAAGATGGAATCTAAAAATACAACAACCACGATTTATGAAGATGTGAAGATCAATGTAAAATTCAAGCTATCAGCACTATGGGTTGCCGTGATGTTATGTTATATCTATGGTGACATTATTGGTTTTTTTGTCCCAGGGACGATAGATGAAATATTAACCGGGAATATGGGGTTTCTCGGCCCAGTAACTCAGGGTTTAGTCTTGGCAAGTGGAGTCATGATGTCTATTCCCGCTATAATGGTATTTCTGTCCCTAGTTTTACGTCCTAAGATTAATCGTCTGACAAATATCATATTCGGAATAATCTTTACTGGAATCATAATCGTAACGATGTTTATGGATCCATGGTACTACTACATCTATTTAGGAATAATTGAAATGGCGTTAACACTACTAGTGGTATGGTATGCCTCGAAGTGGCCAAAGGCTTGAAATCACAGGATTTCCATTTAATCATGGATCCAAACATACAAAAATGAACAGGAACAAGAAACGGTTGCGTTTACCTTGTGGAACTGGTGTCGACGCATCACATCAAAGTCTACTCGTAACTCATGTCGTGAGATGAGTTATAAAACTTATCTATGAGAAGATTTCGGGTTGATTGAAAGGTTTTAATTAATTAATCGATCGAAGAATTAAACTGATTTTACTCGAAATCAAAATGGTGCTAAGTGTCATCCACGAAACAAACATTCTTTGCTGATCCAATGGGATAAATTGTATAAATTCAGGTGTCAACCGGTTACCCATGCCAACTTGTCCGCATTGCCACTCTGAAACCACACCCGGAATGAAGTTCTGTGGGCAATGTGGTGAGTCGCTTCAAATATCCTGCGCTAAGTGCCAATTCGAAAATCCGTCTGGATTCAACTACTGTGGCAACTGTGGTTCTCAATTGGCTCCCAGTGATGAACTTCGCAAAGAAGATCTTCCAAGCCGTTCTAATGAAAAAGTGCATATCGAGGCTGAAAGACGGCATTTGACAGTGATGTTTTGTGATCTTGAAGGGTCCACAGAGCTATCAAGCAAACTGGATCCTGAAGAACTTCGCGAAGTAGTTCGCGAATACCAGGAAGTTTGTGCTAAAGTAGTTAATCGTTTTGAAGGCCACATTGCACAATATCTCGGTGATGGAATTCTCGTCTATTTTGGATACCCGGTTACCCATGAAAATGAAGCGTACAGAGCTGTTAATTCGGGACTACGCATTATTGAGGCAATTAAGCACTTAAGTGAGCGATTTTCAGCTGAGAAGAACATTAGCATATCCGTCCGATTGGGAATACATACGGGTCATGTTGTAATTGGAGATATGGGTGGAGGTGGCAAGACTGAGCAACTGGCACTTGGTATAACTCCGAACATTGCCGCAAGACTTGAGGGAATAGCCAGCAGCAATTCACTGGTTATAAGCGCTGATACATACAAGCTGGTTGAACGGTTTTTTACGTGTGATGAAGATGGCTACCACGAACTCAAAGGAATCTCAGAGCCATTACTTGTTTACAAAGTCAAGCATGAGAACATCGCCAAGAGCCGACTGGGTCCGGAACAGAATGTTGATCGGCTACCACTTATCGGAAGAGCAGAGGAGTTCAATAAGGTAATGAACCTATGGGAGAAAGCTAAAGCCGGTGTATCGCATGTCATTTTATTAGGTGGGGAAGCTGGTATGGGGAAGTCGCATTTATTGCAAGCTATTATTTCAAAAATTGCAGAAGAGACAGATGCATGGTTAAATATTCACTATTGTTCTCCTTACCACAAGAACACTGCTTTTTACCCCCTCATAGACATCCTCGAAAATGTCGTACTTCAGTTAGGCCCTGACGAATCTGAAAACGACAAGATCGATAAGATCGAGGGTTTTTTGGTTCAATACGGATTTGACCTTGCTGAAATTGTGCCCATTTTCGCACAATTATTGTCGGTTTCGCTCGATTCGAGCGAATACAAGCCCACTTCGTTTACGCCAGATCAGCAGAAACAAAAATTGATAGATGCCTTCCTGACCGTACAGCTGGCACGAGCCAAAGAACAGCCGGTATTGCTGGTTTTTGAAGACTTACAATTTGCCGACTCATCGACAATAGAGCTGATCAATCAGACAATAAACCAGGAGCCAACGTCAAAGCTTTTAACTTTTTTAAGCTTCAGACAAGAATTTACTCCCGAATGGGGAATGCAGCCACATCTCATCCCCATCACACTTTCGAACCTTCCAACTAAAGATATCGAGAAGATTGTAACTGAAATCGCTGAACAAAAACAACTACCCCAGGTTGTAATGGACGAGATAATAAAGAAAACAGATGGGGTTCCCCTTTTCGTGGAGGAGCTGACAAAGATGGTTCTGGAATCTTCCATGGTTAAAGAGGTGGACGATCATTACGAGTTGCAAGGACCTGTAACTGCACTAGCCATTCCATCTACTCTCCATGATTCTTTAGTCGCACGCCTGGATCGCATGTCGGCCATCAAGGAGCTTGCTCAAATTGGAGCCACCATTGGACGCGAATTCAGTTTTAGTTTGATCAAGGAAGTAGCGGCCATGGATGAAAATGAAATTCAGGAGGGTCTGACAAAATTGGTCAAAGCAGAATTGCTCTATCAAAAGGGCGTACCTCCCTCAGCGACCTACCAATTCAAACACGCATTAATCCAGGATGCGGCTGCTCAAACATTATTAAAAAAGCAAAAACAAAATTTCCATGGACAAATTGCACACACCCTTGCCAGTAAATTCCCTGAGCTGGTAGATCGAAAACCGCAAATGCTGGCATCGCATTACCAGGGAGCTTCAATGATGGAGGAAGCCGTTGACCATTGGATCAAGGCAGGTAAAAAAGCCAGTGAGCATTCCGCTTATGATGAGGCCTTGAGCTATCTGGCCAAAGGATATGAGCTACTTGAGAAAGTATCTGACCTTGAAAAGCAAAAGCACCTGGAGTTGGATCTCTTGTCCGTCCAAAGCCCCATTTACGTGATGACCGAAGGGTTTACCTCAAAAAATGCGTTTGAATCATATAGCCGGATGGAAGAAGTAGCGAAGCAGACAGAAGATCGGTTCTTGCTGTTTTTATCATACAGAGGTGTCACTTTGTACCATCTTTTCACTGGCAAACTTCCGGATGCCAAGAAATATGCACAGCTAGGAATCGATTTAGCTGACAAGTTTCTGGGAACAGAAATGTCATTGGAAGCAAAAAGACTCTTTGGACAGGTTTGCATCTACACTGGTGAGTTTGAGCTCAGTCTCGATTCATTTGACAAAGCTCTATCCCAGTACAAACCGGAAGAACATAACTCGTTGACTCGATTAACGGGTGCCGACCCGGGTATATTTAGTCTCGCACAGAGTAGTCATGTTCTCTGGTATTTGGGGTATCCCGAGCAGGCAGAAGAAAGAGTAAACAGGGCTATGAGCAAGGCTAATAAATTAGAACTTCGGTATAGCCAGGCATTGGCAGGGTTCCTTGGTGCTTTGATTGCGCTTTTAAAAGGAGACCTTGAAGAGACCAAAAGAAGAGCAAATACATGCATTTCACTGTGTGAAAAGTATGGAATTAAAATGTTCGAGAGTGAAGCGAAAAATTTTATTGGTTGGTATTTGGTTCAGCAGGGAGAGTTCGCAGAAGGAATAGCCCTGATAAAAAGCTCTATTGCATGGCGTAAGAAAATGGAGATCAAGACATCCACCAACATTCACCTATGCATATTGATCGGTATTTATCTTGAACAAAATAAAATAAAGGAGGGATTGGAGATAGTTGAAGAAGCACTTGATTTTGCCGCAAAATCGGGAGATCAACTTTGTCTTACAGAGGTTCACCGTCTAAATGGGGAGTTATTATTGGCAAAAAAAGATAAGAAACTTTGGACTGAAATTGATAAGTCCTTTGAGAAAAGTATTGAATTAGCCCGACAGCAAAATGCAAAATCATTTGAACTGAGAGCGGCTATTAGCAAAGCGCGATTTTTGCACAAACAGGAGAAGATTGATGATGCTATCGAACTTTTAGACCCTGTTTATAGCTGGTTTACGGAAGGATTTGGATCAAAAGACCTGAAAGAAGCCAGAGAATTACTAGACGAATTAACCAATATAAAAAAATCGGTGGCAAATAGTCGCTGACCATTTTTAACCATTTAACCACATTAATACTATGGACACAGAAAATATCACATGGCCAAAAAAGGAAAGAGAATTTCACAGTAATCATTTCGATTCAACCATGTGGAACGATTTCAATTTCAGGGATGATGACATAGTCATCTCTACCTACGCAAAGTCCGGAACCACCTGGATGCAACAAATTGTCTCACAATTGATTTTCAATGGACAAGCAGGCCTTGAAGTTGCTGAAATGTCACCCTGGATAGATTTACGCGTACCTCCCAGGGATGTGAAAATGCCTGCTGTAGAAGCCCAGGAGCATCGGAGGTTTGTCAAAACACATTTACCAGTAGATGCATTGGTGTTTTCTCCCAGAGCAAAATACCTCTACATCGGAAGAGATGGTAGAGATGTTTTATGGAGTATGTACAATCATCATCTCAATGCCAATGATCATTGGTACGAAGCGCTCAACGAATCTCCGGGACTGGTTGGGGAAAAGATTGGAAAACCTGTAGATTCTATTGTTCAGTATTATCATGATTGGCTTGACAAGGATGGTTATCCCTGGTGGTCATTATGGGATAACGTTAATAGTTGGTGGGCTATCAAAGATCTACCCAATGTAATGTTTCTCCATTTTAACCATCTCAAGCAAGACATGCCTGGTGAAATACGAAGGATTGCTTCTTTTCTAAACATTGCCATCGATGAAGCAAAATGGGAAGACATTCTTACACATTGCAGTTTTGACTACATGAAAGAAAACGCGACCAAGAGTGTCCCCTTAGGGGGAGCATTTTGGGATGGCGGAGCAAAAACATTCATTCACAAGGGAATCAATGGAAGGTGGAAGGACGTGCTTTCACAGGACGAAGTTGATAAATATGACAGGATAGCGGCAGAGAAACTTTCTCCCGATTGCGCCCATTGGTTGGCAACAGGTGAAATGTCCTGATCAGACTAGTTAATAAATGAAGGAAGAAAGTAAGTTCCGAAGGTTCCTTCTAAAGCTGACGGTTCTTTCTGTGAGCGTACTTACGATTATGTCAGCTGCAACGATCGCACCTGTTCTTCCTTCATTGGCTAAGGAGTTTTCTACCGTTCCTTACGCTCCCTTTCTCTCAAAGCTTATGCTATCTCTCCCGGCATTGTTTATTGCGTTAAGTGCGCCCCTTGCAGGTCGGTTCATTGATCAGCACGGGCGTTTGAAATTGCTGTATTTCGGCCTGATTTTGTATGCAATGGCAGGAACATCCGGTTATTTTTTAGATAATATCTATTATATCCTGGGGGGTAGAATTTTGCTTGGCTGCGCAATAGGTATTACCATGACAGTAGGTGTAACACTTATTGGAGATTATTTTCAAGGTGAGCAACGAAAAAGGTTTGTCGGATTTCAAGGTGCGGTTATCGCATTTGGGGGAGTGATTTTCACTCAAGTAGGAGGAATTCTGGCCGACATTGGATGGCAAATACCCTTCCTAATCTACTTGTTGTCGTTGCTATTTATTCCTATGGTTTTGGTTTTCCTGAAAGAACCTGACATTGGTCACCAGGATTCGGTACATACACAGGCTGAACATCAAACGCCAGCGGGGTTATTGCATAAGCTATATGGGACAGCAATTCTCTTTATGATTCTCTTCTATATTATACCGACGCAATTGCCTTTTCATTTAAATAAGATTGGAGTAAACCAATATTCGATCATCGGGACAGCTTTAGCTATTAATTCACTTGGAGCCGTAATCGGATCGCTTATGTATGCGCGTGTAAAGAGAAGAATTGACTTCCCGCATGTATTTTTCATAGGATTCCTTCTAATGGCAATCGGATTCTTTGGAGTAGGAGTTACTACAAATGTGATTATCACTTTTGGTTTTGTATTCGCTGCTGGCATAGGCTTCGGACTCATACTCCCGAATCTCAATTTCTGGATAATCGAAATAACCAAAGCAGAGGTCAGGGGTCACAACATTGGAGTGCTGACCACCTGTATTTTTCTAGGACAATTCATCTCTCCAATCATTTCAGAACCTCTGATCACATTATTTGACGTATCTGCAATATTCCCATTGGCAGGCGGGTGCTTGGGGTTATTATCTTTGGCATTTGCAATGGCCAAATTGAGAACGAAGAATGTGACGAATTACTAAAAGTGAATTGTAAGTGATCCCTTTTAAGACAACGTGCAAGTGAAAGATCGATTTCTAATTCTTATTTAGGACAAAATAAGGTTAACAAAGTAAATCCCTGATAACCTGGTGGTTATCAGGGATTTGTACCAAAGGAGGGAGTCGAACCCACACTCCCGAAGGAACACGAGTTTGAGTCGTGCGCGTCTACCAATTCCGCCACTTTGGCATTTTTCATGAAGGCCCGGCTTTGCGTGCCGCAGCCTTGGC
>JANQEC010000043.1 GCA_028278585.1 Cyclobacteriaceae bacterium
GGATGTTTACTGATTTTGATTGTTCCATAATTAATTTATCTGTTAGTTCATTTTCGTTTGCTTTGTATTCTGAGAGCTCCTTTAATTGCAAAAGGCTGCTGGCCCATTGTGCTTCGTATTTCTTGACCCATCGTTCGTACACTTCTTGAAGTGGTATGGCATTGATGTGATTCCATCGATGTTTGCCTTCCTTTTTTGGAATGATCAGGTTGACTTTTTCCAAAATGGACAGATGTTTCATAACCGCACATCGTCCGATATCCTCAAATTCTTCGACCAATTGCCCGGTTGTTCTAGGTGATTCACGGACCAGGTCCATCAATTTTCGCCTGGTAGGATCAGCCAATGCTTTCCAGATATTATCTGTTTCTGAGGTTACCTGAAGTTGTTTTACTATCATATTTTTCAATATGTTACTATTTAGTAACATGTAAATATAGCTGTATTTTCTAATTCTCCAACTAACTTTAATTTTTTTATTTCGTAAATCGTTGATAAACGATAATATGAAGAGTGTTCAGATAGCTTTGTTACTAGCATTTAGTTTTTCACTTTTTTCGCAATCCATTCAGCCTCTCGAACCGATTTCAGGCCATTATGCAGAACTTCAAAAGTTAAGTACCGATCCCGATGAGGACCAGGCTGAGTTAAATGCATTGCGGTATCCTGCTGTAGAACGGGCCACTGGCAAACAATTCATTGGGATAGAGCCGACTTATCTTAAACGAGAAGATATTCCAAAGCTCCAATCCATGGTTTCGTTTCCAGCCAATAGCTCTGTTCAAACAAGAGCGGAGCTGGACTATTTGCTTGATTGGCAGGACAGGAGAGATGCTGGTGATAGAAGAAGAGCATATGAAATTGCCACAATTGGTTATTGGCCGCCACTTCAAAAAAACGGAGGCTATGGAAATGTGGAAGATCTTTTCTGGGAGTGTAAGTCCATCTTAGGGTCCGAATGCAATCCTGATAATTATCCTGCGACCAAGCACTTACTTGCTGGTGTCACGCGTGATATGCGCATTGTGGAGTTTTCGCTGAAATATCATCATCTGCGTCCACGACCCTATCACCTGGAGCCAAAGCTAAAGCCAATGGGCAGAGTTCCTAATCCATCTTTTGCCAGCGGTCACACCTTGTGGGCATATATCCAGGCCTTTACCTGGAGTGAACTCATGCCCGATCAGCGACAGGAATTCATCGATCTGGCCTATGAAGTTGGGGAATCGAGGGAAATTATGGGCATCCACTACCCGAGTGATGAAGAAGCAGCTCGGGTACTTGCGCATAAAATGTTGGTGATGATGCTGGAGAACGAAGAGTTTCTTGAGGATTTTGAGAAGGCGAAAGGGGAGTGGTAGCGTCTGATCAGACCTTTAGGGCAACCGATCCAGAAAATCATAGAACTCATTTAACAATTCCCTGTTGAGAAAGTAATAGCGGAACTGATCTTTTCGCACTACCTGGAACAGGCCACAGTCTCTGAGAATTTTTACATGCTGTGACATGGTAGATTGGGAATAGTCAAACATTTCGACCAGGTCCTTATTGCAGGTGGCATTATCCAGGCCGTCACCCTTGTCTTTCGTGCTGAGGTACCTGACCAGTGCAACGCGAAGCGGGTGGGAGAGCGCATTGGCAATTTCAGCCATTTTTTGATCTTCCATCGTAATGTAAGGGCTTGATACTTCGCTTCGAATACGCATGTAATTGTTTTTTACAAATATATTATGTGGAGACTTCTACTGTCAAACATATTGTAACCTGATACGTAACAGTTAACAATTAATTTTTGTATTTTGCAAGTCCAAAATTGAATTCAAACTAAACTACAATCAAATGCATAGATGATAGAAACATTTAAGCATAAAGGGCTTAGCAAGTTCTTTAGTGTTGGAGACGGTTCTAAATTGAATCAGATTCACTTGAAAAAGATCAAGAGGATTCTCATTGTACTTAACAATGCAACTATTCTTGAAGATTTAAATATACCCGGGTGGAAGCTTCATAAATTAAAAGGCAATATGAAGGGTATATATTCTGTTGAGGTAAGTGGAAATTTTAGAATCACCTTCAAGTTTGAAAAAGGGAAAGTCACAGAAGTTGACTATCAGGATTATCATTAGTAAAGCAATATAATTAAAAAGAAGCAAAAAAGATGATGATGTACGAGCCCCCACATCCTGGGGAGATATTGAGAGAGGAATTCTTGAAGCCGCTAAATTTAACGGTAACTAAGTTGGCAGAAAGCCTTGGAGTCTCAAGAAAAAATCTTTCGACGATATTGAATGAGAGAACTGGAATAAGTGCAGAAATGGCCATTCGTCTCTCAAAAGCTTTTGGTACCAGTCCGGAACTTTGGATTGGGATGCAAAAGGAGTACGAGCTATATGAAGCTATGAAACATGAGAAGGATCTCAATGTAGTTAAAGTAGCTTAGCAAAAGGGTTATTTTTTAACATTGGCAGCTTCAAAGGGAGCTGCTTTTTTAATTGATGAAATCAATTATCTGTAGAGATCTCCATCCAGGTATCTAAGCCCGGAATCGATGATCACGGTGACTATGTTTTTTCCTGGTCCCAAAACACGAGCTCGTTGTACGGCAGCCCATACGTTCGCGCCTGATGTGATCCCACCAAAAATCCCTTCCATTCTTGCTAATTTCTTTGCCGTTTCATAGGCATCCTCGTCTTTTACGGCTATTACATTGTCTACAAGATCTGCCCTGAATATGGACGGGACAAAGGACAACCCTATTCCTTCAAGTTTGTGTGTGCCCGAAGTGTCACTGCCGGAAATGTTTCGAACATAGTAGGGCTCAATAGCTGTGCATTGGATGTTGGGGATCTCTTTTTTAAAAATTTCAGCATTTCCTGAGAAACAGCCACCGCCTCCAACTCCTGTCATGAACTCGTCAATGTCCGTTCCAAGAACATCCATGATCTCCCTTGCCATGTGGTGATAAGCATTTCTATTGTCCACATTGTTGACCTGGTCTGCCCAAAAAGTATAGGGCTCATTGCTTAGCTCTTTCACCCTGGCGATCATGTCATCAATGAGTTGAGCCGTAAGCCCTTCTTCGCTTTTAATGAGCTCAACTTCAGCACCAAAGGCTTCCATGGTTCGAAGTTTTTCATCCGCGAATGCATCTGAAGAAACGAAATATGCCTGGTATCCTTTGGTTGCACAAACCATAGCTAGCGAGCTTCCGGTACTTCCCCCCGTATATTCGATGACTTTATATCCTTTTTTTAGTTCCCCTCTTCGCTCGGCACCTTCCACCATGGAAAGGGCCATGCGGTCCTTCATGCTGCCTGTTGGGTTTCCACCCTCATACTTGACATAGATATTCGCACATCCAGGCTCGGATAGTCGTTTTAGCTTTATCAATGGGGTATTTCCAATCATTGTTCTTTATTGTTTTTCTTCTAATTGCTTCAAAATCCGCTCTTTGAAGCTTTCTTGCTTAAGCTGCAACTCCAGGTCTTCCAGCTTATCTAAAAACTCCTTATCCTCATTGATCATTATTGATATCGAGGTTTGTCCTGCACTCCATACTTTTTCGAATTGTGGTAATTCGTTTTTCGCTTTTTGCGAAAGCCGAAGTTGAGTTTTCCTGCTATCATTTACATCTTTGATGAAATCGAGGTAGCCCTTTTTTTTCATCTTATTAATGATCTTGACAAGAGCGGGTTGGGAGAGACCAAACGCATCCGAGAGCTCAGTCATCGTTCGTGTATTGTGTTTTTTTAATGAGAGGAAAACGAGGTGCCAATTGGGTTCGATCTCGAATCCTTTCATTTTATATACGTCCCGAATACTGTAAAGCATTGAATCGCTCAAGCGTTTTAAGCGTGCAATCAAGCCCAGGTTCCCAAGTTCTTTTAGATAGTCTTCCATTTGAAATGCTTAACCAGTTATGTAAATATAATTATTTTACTTAACTAGTTAAGTATTCAGTTACTTCTGATTCTACTTTCTGAGCTTGGCTCTGACATAGAGGAATCAGACCATCGCCAGTGTAATTAATAGCTTATTCATGTGATCGGTATAAGCATTTGCACTAATCGTGTATAAGCGATATTTAAGTAAGTTTTAAATAAACTTTTCTCTGAACTGCAGGTTAAACATGCCATATAGCAAGAATAAGCTGGTCCCGATTGTTAGGTAGAGCCGATTTTTGAAGATCACATTCAGCCAAATGAACTCGCTCATGTCACGAGGTTCGCTGAAAGGATTCAGGAAAATGTTCCAGGCGTTGTATTCAATTTCTTCTGCAAAGACGAAAAAGAAGAAACTGACGATCACCATTATGATTGCGGTTCCGTTCCCATTTTTGACCAAAGTGGAAACCATAAATGCCATGGAGCCCAGGAAAGTTATAGGAAATAGTACCTGAACGAGCATGGGTAGAATATTGAATCGAAACAAAGTAATGTTGGCTACAACACCAAGAAAGGTCAAGATGATCGCCGCTACAAGAATTGTGAGAACAAACCTCACCAGCCATACCTTGTATCTGTAATTAGGGATTCCGAAGATCGTTTCGATCATTTTTGAATCATCATCATTTTGGAGTCCATAGGCCATGGGGTAGAAGATCAACAAGAGCCCAGGAAAGACTAAAAACCCATAAATGACTGCTTCGTTAAAATTCGGATCCTCGAAAATGGTGATCGTGATAATCATTCCGAAAAACAGGAAAGCTGCCAGGACGAAGTAGACAAACTTGTTGGCGAAGATCACCTTAACATTATAGGTTGATAGTTTATACGCTAGCAGGAGATAACTCTTCATGTCCGTTTTTGTTTTTACTTTTCATTAACCACAGATATGCATCTTCAAGGTTTGCTCGTATTTGCTTCGCTTTCTTATCTGGTTTTGTCTCCGATAGACATTTAACCTTGATCTTATCTCCATCCCGCATGTGATGCACGATGGTATGTTCCTGTTTCAATTGTTCGAATTCTTCAGGGGTAACAGAGAATTCCCACACGTAATCTTTGGCAAGTTCAGCCATAGAGGAAGGACTGCCTTTGTATTCAATGTTTCCCTTGATCAAAACGGCAAGATGATTACAGGAACTGGCAATGTCCTCAATAATATGTGTGGAAAATACCACGATTCTTTCGCGACTTAGTTCAACCAGAAGATTTCTAAATCGGATTCTTTCTAATGGATCCAGTCCAGCTGTTGGTTCATCTACTACCAGGATTTTTGGAAGGTGAAGCAAGATCTGCGCAATTCCAATTCGTTGTTTCATTCCACCTGAGAATGATCCGATCTTCTTGTGTTGATGTTCGTCCATATGGACAGCTCTTAGAACGTATTGTACTCTTTCCTCTCTTTTCTTCTTGTTAGTTATTTTTCTGAGAATGGCTTGATAATCCAGAAATTGATAGGGGGTCATGTTTTCATACGTACCAAATGCCTGTGGTAAGTAGCCAATAAGTCCCTGGAGTTCTTCTCTTTTCACACTGGTATCGTGCCCATTGATCCATATTTTTCCATAGCTCTGATCCATAACACCACACAGTATTCGCATCAATGTTGTTTTGCCTGCACCATTTGGTCCAAGTAACCCGAACATGCCCTGCTCAATATTCAGGCTTACCCCAGCCAATGCTTTGAAAGGCTCTTTCTTTTTGCCTACAAAAGGTATGGCAAGTAGCATTTTGTAATACAGTTTCCTGATTCGTCTAAACCTGCCTTTTATGTTTGAAGGATTAACAGGACGTGAAGCCAGGCGTCTTGAAATGTTTACGAGAATCAGACCTAAAAACCAGAGTACGATCAAGAAAACCGCCGCTGCTTTCAGTTTTGGATTTATATCGTTGTAGATATGCGACGAACTTAAGATCGGGAAGATCCAAAAAAGGCCTGAATGGATAATTTTTGATAGTCTTTTTCTTTTTTCGCCCATTAAGTGGGTCACTTCATGTGTGATAGAAATGAGTAGTACATGAAGCGCGATCATGAAACATAGCTGCCAGAAAGCTTTGTCGAGGTAGAAGTAAATAAAGTAGACGAGGAAGCTGATCAGGGCAATTTGCCAAATCAGATTTTCAAGAATTGATTTGATTGAAACGACAAATTCCCCCCTGGTATCGAATAGATGTTTGTTGCCTTTCCATTCCCGGAGCCAGCGTTTGTCACGGCCATATACTTTGGTTAAGTTTTGGATCTCAATCCTCATTTCCTCATTTTCATTCACCATTTTAGCATTGGCTTGACGAAGGGAGGTCATAATAAAATGTGTTCCGCCAGGTATTAGAATAACGGCTGAGATAATTCCCAACATTTGCCAAATCAGCCCATCGATTTCTGTGTAAATCAAAGTGCATATTGCTGCCATTAACAGAATCTGGGTGACTTTGATCGCAGGACGTAGATTCCTAAACCACTTCAGAACACTCTCTAAGCCAGCGCTCATTGTTGGAATGTAAATCAGGGTGAGAAGCGTGCTGAATGCCAAACCACCCATAACAGTTACAGCAAACGGCTGACCAATCCTGAGCACATATTCTGCCTCTCCCAGTGCTAATGGAAGCATAGCAACTATTGTGGTAATGGAGGTGATCAAAATGGGTCTTATCCTGGAAATTCCGCTGATCATAAGCGAACGATACTTGTTGAAGCCTTTTCGTCTAAGTATCCTTGAATAATCAATTAAAATAATTCCATTGTTTACAACGACACCCAACAAGATCAAAAAGCCAATCAATGTGTTTGTATTCAACAATGAATTTCCGGTAAAAGTCAGTCCCAAAAAGGCTCCAATGGCTGAAAGTGGTATGGAAAACATAATTACAACTGGCAGATAGACAGATTCGAACACAGAAGCCAAAATCATGAATATGATCACAATGGCTGCTGCAATAAGAAAGTAGAATTCATCAAAGAGTGGTTCTTCATGTATCACATCCACAGCTACACCGGAAGGAATATTGATGCTACTTACAATTTGATCAATTTCCAGTCTTGAAGCTTCCAGGAGAGACTCTGAGTCAATCACTTCATCTATGAAGTTGTAAGTGATCTCAATTTGTTTTTCCTGGTTCAATCGTTGAATCCCGCTTTCTCCGGAAGAATAAATAACTGATGCGAAATCGTCCAATTCATTTGTTGCACCTGAATTGTTGATCACAGGAAGGGCACGAAGGTCTTTCATTTCTTTTGCACCTTCACTGATCTGATTGTATGTTCGGATTGTTATTTCAAATTCTTCATTGCCACTTACAAATCTGGAACCTGATTCAAATGATGGTTGGAAATCATTTAAACTAGTCATGACGTTTTGCTGAGTGATCCCAAATTCACTCATAGTCATCTGATCAAACAGAATATGTGCTTCTGGGCGTTCCGGGCTTACATTGACATAGCTTTCTGAGATGGATTGTAAACCGATAACGAATGTATTAAGGTCATTAGCTATTGTTTGCATCAGTTCAAAATCCTGACCTTTTATAATGATCCGTTCGGAATTCCCGCCAAATCCAAGTAACCTACTGAAGGTTTCTTCATTGGATGGGCCTCTTCGTTGACTTCTGGCTGCAGCTTGTTGCTGATCCATCGAGATCTCAAGGTCATCGTTATCATCCGCTATGTTGCTCAAAATACCTCTGACATCTGAAAGTGAAATGGTGTCGAGCTTATTAAAGTCCTCTACCAGTTGAACCGTGAGCACGGTTGAGTTCTCTGAAATTTGGCTGAGGACCTTATCCACCACACCTACGTTCATGACCTGCTCTTCAATCTTTCCGACTCTTACATCGGCAGATGCCAGCGTGGATCCTTGAGGCATGGTGACGAACATATTCATTTCGTCGGTTTCTACATCATCGGAATTGGCGAAGCTCACCAGAAAACTAAGTCCGATAGTTATGAAAAAAAGCGCCAACCCACCAATTATCGTTGCTGCTGGTTTTCGGAAACACGCTTTTAGTATAACCAGATAGACCTGGATAATTCGTTGCCTGACAGATGCATTTTTTATCAGTGGATTCTTTGCTCTGCTTTCACTTTTGATGACCGTGTGTGCCAGCATAGGGATGAGCACAAGAGCTACAACCAGTGAAACAAGTAACGTTGAAATGATGGATACCCCGATATGAGTCCCTATTAGCGTTACAAGAAAATTCGATGAAAAAATGAAGGGTAGAAATACTGTGACCGTTGTAAGTGTGGCTGCTACTACAGATCGTGTTACTTCTTTGGTACCCTCAACAACAGCTTCTTCTGCTGGTTTTTTATTGACCACATGCCGATAGATGTTTTCGATGACAACCACACTATTATCCAACAACATTCCAATGGCTAGTGCCATGCCAATCAACGTCAAGCTGTTTACTGAAATATTGTAGGCATAAAAGAAATTAAAAGCAGTATAAACAGAGATCGGAATCGCTAATGCAATACTTAGAATGAACCTTAATCGTCTCAGAAAGATCCATAATACAAACACTGCAAGAAGTCCTCCTACGAGAGCCAGGTTTTTTATCTGGTCGATGTTTTTTGTCATGACCTCCGCAGAGTTGCTTTGAATGATTATCTCAGCATCCATTGGCTCAAGATCTTTATTGACCTGCTCAATGGCATTTATCGTCTTTTCTGAAAGAGCAATGAGATTGGCTTGAGGATCTTTTGATAACCGGATTGAAACGGCATCTTTTCCATTCACACGGCTCAATGTAGTTTGCTCTTTTACACCAAAAAAGACATTTGCCACATCGCTCAATAAGAGCGGGCCTTTTTCGGACACCACAAGGCTTTGGATGTTCTTAATGTTCTTTAGTTCGGCAGATACATTAACAAAAATATCCTGGCCGCTTTGTCTGATCCTGCCGGCATATGCGCTCTTGTTGGAATTTTGAGCTAGTACATTGCTGATCGTATTTGGGGTAATTCCATTTGCTTCGCAGATTTCGTCATTCATGATGATCTCCACAGTTTTCTGCCTACCACCAAAAACTTCTACTCCACCTATTCCATCTACATCATTGAGACGATCGGTTATGTATTGGTCTGTTATGTTACGAACCCGGTCTACTCCACCTCCTCCCAGTACCTGCAAATCCATGAACCTGTTGGAGAATTGTTCGGTGTCAATTTTGAAAATATTGACATTGAATCCATCTGGAAGATCAGCTTTTGCATTGCTGACTTTCTGTTCCAGTTTGAGATAGGCATATTTTATGTTGACGTCCTGCTTGAAGGAGACGAAGATTATACCTTCCTGACTATTCGCATTTGCATTCAATTCCTCTATTCCCTCGAGCGTACTGATTGCACTTTCAAGCGGAATAATTGCCTGACCCTCCATGTATCTTGGATCTACTTCAGATGCAGACGTGACCTGGACAATCAGAATGGGAAGTTCAACATTTGGGAAGAGCTCAATAGGAAGTTTTTTATAGGAGATATATCCCATCACAGAAAACCCAATGAAGAGCATCGAAACAAGGACCTTCCTCCTTATGATCACATTAAGTAAGCCCGATTTGCTCATGAGTTTCCTGTAATTCTGTTTTTGAGATTTGTAAACCTTAGCAAGCCTTTCTCAATGCTTTCATAGAAGCATGGAATAATGACAAGTGTCAAAAGTGTGGATGTCACAAGTCCTCCGATTACTGCAATGGCCATTGGAGATCGGAGAGAGGCGCTCTCACCAAATCCCAGAGTTAGTGGAAGTAGTGCCAGGATTGTTGTGAGGCTGGTCATGATGATTGGCCTGAACCTTTTTTGTCCGGCATTTAAAATGGCCTCTCTTATGTCCATTCCGCTTTGCTTGTTTTTGTTGATGCTGTCAACGAGAATGATGGAATCGTTTACTGCAATTCCAGTCAGCATAATAATGCCAATGAAGGCCATCATATTGAGCGGCATGCCAAGGACAAAAAATGCTAACAGTGCTCCAACACCTGCCAACGGGATTGTTAGTAGAATCGTAAATGGATGAACCAATGATTCAAATTGTGAGGCAAGGACCATGTAAACCAGCAACACAGAAAGTATCAGTGAGAATGTCAGATTCCTCATTGCTTCCTTCCGCTTTTGTTCCTGACCAACTACATCAATCTTGTATGTCGGGGGCACGCTGAGCTGGGAAAATTTATTTTGTACTGATTTTACAATTTGATCGTAGGGTAGTTCCTGAAGTCG
>JANQEC010000094.1 GCA_028278585.1 Cyclobacteriaceae bacterium
GTTTCATTTTTGAACTCTTAGAATGATGATGATGATGATGATGATGATGATGATGATGATGACGGTGACGTGACGCAAGCCCGGCTTAGCAAAGTACACAAACAAATAAACAAACATGTATTGTGCAATCATCGTCATCATCATCATCATTCTAAGAGTTCAAAAATGAAACCGTGTTCACCTGGGAAAATTCCGGTTTTGATATCGTTATTCATAGTGTGTACATTTTTGTCTACGATCAGGTAGGGAAAATCGTGGTTCCACTGAACTTTTTCGATGCAAGCTTTGAAACAGTTGGTCAGACATCGTTGTTGATAAGGAAACAGTCGCTTTTGTAAAATCATGAGATGGTGACCCTGTTGACTGTGTTTGGTCAAAATGAAATAAGTGCAGTTCTCCAACCCATCTTTGACCACTTTAGATTCGCTAGCGTAATCTTGAGACACGTAAAAAACCGTGATTCGTTGATGGTGAGACAGTCCTCGGCAAATGATTTCGAAGGCGGGTCCCTTAATAGAACGACTCATATCGTCGATCACCAACACGGATTGACTGCCCGGAGCTATTTTCCAAAAATTGTCGTCTTTCATAGTATCTTCCGGCCAATTTTCAAAAACCACTACTTCGCAATCGGGGTACTTTTCTCGTACGGTGTCCACTATGTATTGGTAGAGAGGTTGCTGGTGTCTGTAAACCAAAACCAATTTGGCTATCGGCGGAAGTGGTTGGGAACAGACGTGTTCTAGATTTTTCATCATTTTCAACAACCATGTTGTTTTTCCAGTATTGGTTGATCCCAGAATCGCAAATATAGATGGCAATTTGAAATAGAAATTTTCACATATCGTTCCGCGATCCATCACTGTTTGCTGCTGGTAGGCTGTCGGTCGAACAATTGAGCGTAGGACAAGCAAGGGTTATTGTGATCATTCCAGACACTACGATTCCGTTGACGACACTTAACCGCGATATGTTTCGGTTCTCGTTTTTCAAACCAATAAAAAATGAAGTGATCGTTATTCACCAAATGCGTAGGTGAAAATTTGTCTTTGATAAGAGCCGGCAGTCGGCCTAGAAACTTATCGATCAACAAGTAATGCGCCACAAACACGCAATACAGTCCACAAATCCTAGAATCAGAACTTTGAACA
>JANQEC010000096.1 GCA_028278585.1 Cyclobacteriaceae bacterium
CTTCCAATGCGTTCAGTACTGCTCCATTTACAATGATTGTAACATCATCATCCATAGTACCCCCTCCGATTCGTTTCAATCCTTCTCTCTTGTCTTTGGTATCCTGAGCAAATCCCGAAAAACAGATCACAGAAAGTAAAGTAAGTATGGTTAGTTTTTTCATATCCGGTAAGTTGTTTAAATAAATACCCTCCCAATTGGAAATGGTTACAAGTTAAGGATAGTAAAAAATAGGAAAAAGTTGCAGCCCCAACGAGATTCAACTCAACTTTATGATTTGTTGTTACATTAACCGGCCGAGGTTTAAAGCTCTCGCAATTAGTTCAGCTATTTGGTTCTAAGGTAATATCTAAAATTTCCATTATACTTGATGAAATGGCAAATGAGAAATTTCATGAAACGATGGCCAATGCTTTTTGGCGTTTGTTAACCTTAATATCAGCAGGCATTGGATTCCTTGTTTACAATGAAACTTCAAAGGACTCTGTTTCGTTTGAATTTATAGTTTTAAGTGTTTTTTGGGTGATTTGCCTTATCTTCGGGTTAGCATTCACATTAAGATTAAGAGAATGAGTTTAGCAGCAATTGTTTTTACGATTATGACAGTCTTGATGACTGCGGCAGGTATCATTGCATATCTTGGATCAAAAAAAACTAACCAAGGACATAAAACAACTACCTAACTCTGCTTCACAGATTTCAAGCAATCGCACCCATTTTCAACCCCTCCTTCCTTCCCTTCAGCCAAAAATATCAAAAGAGTGGACCAGGCGTCCCCCTCCACTCCTACAATAAATTGATATGACTAGATTCAGGCACGAAACCCTGCGCTAACTATTAATCCCCTGGAACTATGTCTGCGGCAGGCCACTTTTTATATAAAAATCAAAACTTAAGAATTAATGGAAATGGAGAATGATGATTAAGGTCCTACTATTTTTTCCATTGGATCTGGACCTTACTTTTCACTTTTATAACGCCGCTCATGGACACGTATTGGCGGTTTTCAGGGCATTTTAAGTTTTCCTCTGCCAACTCTACCAAAACCTTAGAAACGTGTTTTTTATCTATTGTACTCATTTGTTCTTCACTTGTATCTTTTGTCTCTTCCATACAAAGGCCAAATTCATGCCTTATTGACCAAATGTCAATACCCATTTTTGGGTAATTTCTATGGATTCACCCTATTTAACGCGCAATAGTAGTCATTTGATTCCTTTAAAAGACAATTTTTTCTCCAAATAAGACAATTTTTAGATGACTCAAGCAGTTTGTTCGATCAACAACAAGATTTTGATCAGGAATACTGGAGGAATTACATGGGCAAAAGCTGCGCTACCCTTTTCTGAAGAAGCGGCAAAACTTCTTTTTCAAACCATGCATTCTTTTTCATCCAAATCCGGTTACGGGGAGAAGGGTGTGGCAGTGGTAAGAATTCAGGTTCGAATTCTTTGTAGGACCTGACCGTCTCAGTCAGGTTTGATTTAAACCTCTTTTGCAGGTAGTACTTCTGGGCATATTGTCCAACAAGCAAGGTCAGCTTCACACCATTTAGTCCCTCAATCATTTTGAAGTGCCAATTTTCAGCACATTCTGGCCGTGGGGGAAGATCTCCGGATTTGCCCGTGCCAGGATAGCAAAACCCCATTGGCATAAGCGCAACACTGTTCTCGTCATAGAACGTGTCCTTATCCATATTTAACCAACTTCTAAGGTGATCTCCACTCGGGTCATTCCATGGGATCCCACTTTCGTGAACCCTTCTTCCCGGAGCCTGCCCGATGATCAGAAGTTTTGATTGACTGGAACCTGCGACTATGGGTCGTGGTCCTTCAGGCAAAAACTGGGCGCAAATGGTACAACTTCTTATCTCATTAAGAAGGCTGTCCATGTTATCTTCCTAAAGCATAAAGCATCCTGCCATGAGAAACCAAAGCAGATATAAAGGTAGGATATGAATTATACGGGATGTTGTACTCTCTTGCCGTGGATCTTACAATTTTGGAAATCTTTCGATAGTGAACGTGGCATATGTTTGGAAACAAATGGTGTTCAATCTGGTAATTCAGACCACCAATGTACCAGGAAAGCAATTTATTCTTATGCGCAAAATTACAGGTTGTCTTTAACTGATGTACCGCCCAGTTTTCTTCAATCGTATCCTTGGATTCCGGATTTTCATAGGAATTTCCCTCGATAACATGGGCTGGCTGAAAAATAATTGCCAGGACAAATCCTGCAACGTAATGCATGACGAAGAAACCAATCAGGATATGCCCCCATCCCATCGAAGTAAACAATATTGGAATGGCTAGTATATAGGAGTAGTAAAAGATCTTCGTTAAGATCAACCATACCCAGGCGAGTACATTGCTCCTAACCTGGGTTTTTACCAGCCCTTCTCTCGTATATCCGGCTAGTTGCAAAAAATCTTTAACAACAATCCAGCTCATGGTCATTAGTCCATAAAGAAACCAGGCGTAGATGTATTGCCACTTATGATAGGGCTTTCTTTCAGAGTGAGGGTCGAAGCGAAGCACGCCTCCTTTTGGTGAGATGTCCTCATCCATCCCGGATACATTGGTATAGGTGTGATGCTTCACATTGTGTTGGATTTTCCAGTTTGTAGCATTTCCACCAACCACATTCAATGAGTAGCCGATCAATTTATTTACCCACTTCTTTTTCGAATAAGCCCCATGATTAGCATCATGCATCACGGAAAGTCCGATTCCCGCTTTACCAAAACCCATCAAAATTGCCATCAGGTAAAATACCCAAACACTTTCAACTATTCCAAAAAGGAACATGAAATAGGGAACGAAATACAGGCAAAACATAAAAATGGATTTGAAGACCATCTCAGCGTTCCCGTATCTTCCGAATTTATTCGACTTAAAATATTGATTTACCCGTTTGTTGAGTGTTTTGTTAAATTCTTCGTGCAGATTGTTTCTAAATCTCAGAACCTTGCGGTTCACAGCTTCTATGGCCATAAGTTCTCAGGTTGATTGATGCAAGCGGTAATCTAGTTATGACCCAAAGATAAGTCCGGTCACCTTCACAAGCACTATGAAAACCTCTTTTATCTGTCAAGCCAGCCCTTAAAATCACCAACTCTTTCCCGGGCGACTATGATTTGCTCTTCATCAAAATGATTAACAACAATCTCCAGCCTTGAATTTGAATAAGCGATGATGTCCCGGATGTATTGGATACTTACAATAAATTTTCTGCTCACTTGAAAAAACTGATCGCCATTCAATAGTTCTTCAACCTTTTCCAGTGAATAATCAACCAAAAACCTTTTTCCCTCTTTTGAAAAAAGATAGGTTGCCTTGTCCTGGCTAAATATCAATTGAATATCTGCAGTCTCTATTGTTTTCAAATGATCCCCTATTTTAACAACAAAGCGTTCTTTTCCTTTTGGTTGCAGCGTTTTGATCAGGTCTGTTATTTGAATTGATTGATCATCATTTAAGCTCGGAGTTTGATTGTGATGTTCAAATTTTTCAATGGCTGATGTCAATTCAGCTTTATCAATTGGTTTTAGTAAATAGTCAACACTGTTTGTCTTAAAAGCCTTAATGGCGTACTCATCGTAGGCAGTAGTGAATATAATTGGGGCTTTTACACGTATCTGATCAAAAATATCAAAGGAGTTTCCATCAGCTAATTGAATGTCCATTAAAATCAGGTCGTACTGAAGTACTGGTAGCGATATCGTTGCACTTTCGACCGAATCAAACTTTGCCACAAAATTGTAATCAGGACGTATCACCTCAATCAACTCTCTCAGGCGCTTAGCAGCAAGTTGTTCATCTTCTATAATTATGTATTTCATTTCTCCAGGTGTAAAATGGGAAGTTTCACTAAAAAACGATTGCCATCGTTTTCAACACGTATCTCTTTTTTGGACAAATACTGATACCTGGCTATGAGGTTGCTCAATCCTATTCCTGTTGAATCTTTATCCAATTTCTCTTTAATAGTATTTTCCACGTGACAATAACCATCTGATATTTTCACATCAATGATCAATGGATGCTTCTCACTTACCACATTATGTTTAATGGCATTTTCAACAAGTATCTGTAAAGCCAGGGGTGGCAAAGAGCCATCTTCCGAATTATTGGAAAGTGTTATCTTCAGATTGTCCCCAAAACGGATTTTTTGAAGAAAGATAAAATTCTTCATAAAGCTGATCTCGTCCTCCAAAGGAACCAGCTCCTCATCTTTCTTGTCAAGAACATATCGATACACTTGTGAGAGTTTTCTTATAAACTCTACTGCCTTGTCCTGATCGTCATAAACCAGTGAGGTTAAGGCATTTAAGGAATTGAATAGAAAGTGTGGGTTTACCTGGTTCTTTAAGCTCTGATATTGAGTGGACACCTGTTCCGTTTTAAGTTTCTCCATGTCTACAGAGAGTTGTCTCCACTCAAGAAGGAAGGCACGACCATGCATAAAGGCATTTATTCCGAGGGTGATAAAGATCGTACTTATAAGAGGTGCTCCATTCAATTCTTCAAACGCTTCAGATATGGGTAATCCAAACACAAAAACATCATACACCAGGTCCATGAGGAAAACTACGATCGTTGTGTATACTACAATAAATCCCGCACTTAAAATGAACCGGCGAAATGGATGTTCCAACCAGGTATACACCGCATCCAGCAGCGCCACAATTGATTCACTCCCCTTCCACAAAAAGATCCAGAAAAAGCCACTATAGGTGAAATTGATTACAAACCAGTACAAACTTTCCCAGCACCTCGTGCACCATATCACTGAAATAAAGAACCCGCCAAAAATAAAAATGGCGACAGACTCAAGTAGTTGACGCTTCCAGTTTATTTCATATGAGAACACTTTGCTCATTGCGAACTTGGTTAAGAGAAGGTGCAAACATGAATTTCAAAATCAGCAGTGTCAATATAAATAGGATGAATTGTAAA